>JAXHTV010000005.1:0-120050 GCA_034189865.1 Pseudomonadota bacterium
GCCTTAGGCATTGCCTTGCTGCCGGGATTCATTGCCCGCCCACACCTGGAACAGGGACGTATCGTACCGGTGATGCCGGCATACCGGCCCAGACCTTTGGACATCAATTTGGTGTACCCGGCGCGGCGTTATTTATCGGCCAAAGTCCGGTTGTTCGCCGAGTTCATGAGCGAGCAATTTCGCGACGTCACGTTCTGATACCCATCACGATTCGCCGCCCGCCAAGCGGCTTGCCGGCAAAGCCGACGAAACATCGGCATCGATCTCGCTCTGGAGTTTTTCCAGTTCATCGAGGATTCGAATGAACTTGGTGCCAAAGGGCGTCACCACGTACTCCACCCGGGGCGGAACTTGCTTGAATTCCACCCGCTCAATGATGCCGAAGCGGACATTCTTGCGTAAGCACTCGTTAAGCACTTTGGTGCTCAGGCCTTCCACACTGCGCGCCATCTCGCCCGGCCGATTGATCCCGTTGGCGAGCAATTGATAGACCGTCAAAGACCATTTGCACCCGAATATCGTCTCGACCATGCGCGCGCTTTTTTCGGGCGCCGATTTTCTCAAAAAAACTTTCTCATGGGTATTCATCAAGATGCACCAAAAAGTACCTAACACACCGAATTGTTCTTGCTGTTCAATGGGATACACTCCGCTCTAAGCTAGCCCCACCCAGAACGGCTCATTGTGGAGGATAGCTGATGAACAACAACCAACCGCTCGCCCTGGTGGTGGGTGGATCCAGCGGAATGGGTTTGGCCACCGCCAAACGTCTTATCAAACGCGGGATCACCACCATGATCCTTGGTCGATCGGCCGACAAGCTGGCCGCGGCGGAGCAGAGTCTCGCCCCCATCGGGTCGGTGGAGACACTGCAAACCGATCTGTATCAAAACGACGATGTCCAGCGTTTACTTGATTTCCTTGCGCAGGAAAACCGCCACCTGAAATACCTGGTCAACGCCGCCGGTTATTTCAATCCCAAACCGTTTTTGCACCATGATCGATCGGACTACGACGTGTACATGGATCTGAACCGGGCGATGTTCTTCATTTCCCAGGTTGTGGCTGAGAACATGGTGGCACACGGCGGGGGATCTATCGTGCATATCGGCTCCATGTGGGCCAAACAGGCGATCAAGGCCACGCCTTCGTCCGCCTACTCCATGGCCAAGGCGGGCCTGCACGCGCTAACCCAACACATGGCCATGGAGCTGGCACCGCACCATATCCGGGTCAATGCCGTGTCACCGGCGGTGGTGAAAACCCCCATTTATGAGGCGTTCATCGCCCCTGAGGAACTGGATCAAACCCTGGCGAGCTTCGATGCATTTCATCCCATCGGCCGTATCGGTACCGCCGACGATGTCGCCGCCACCATCGATTTTCTGCTCAGCGACGACGCCGGTTGGGTCACCGGTGCCATTTGGGATGTCGACGGCGGTGTCATGGCCGGTCGCAATGAGTGACGGGCCGTGCAACGACACGCGTCAACGATCTTATTGCAATCAGGTTAGACTTGCTGAATCGAAGCCGGCATCGGCGTGGGCGCTGGGATCAACGGCACCCACGCCGATGCCGCCGGCACGCATTACGAATCTCTAATGATCCACTCACTGCGGTAATCAAACCAGGGGATCAACATCATGCGACTGTTCGAATGCGGTCACTGCGAGCAAACGCTCTACTTCGAGAATGACCAATGCACAACATGCGGCTCCGCGCAGGGATTCGACCCTGGCCAACGGGAACTGCTCACTCTCGCTCCGGGGGATGACGGCGACTGGCATCATCCTGGCACGACCTCGCAAGTCTTTTTCTACTGCATTAACAGCGAACACCAAGCTTGCAATTGGCTGGTCCCCCGACCGGGCGAGCTCTGCACAGCCTGTCGCCATAACCGCACGATTCCCAATCTTTCCGACCCACGCCAGCAGTCCTTATGGCGCAAGATCGAGCAGGCCAAGCATCGACTCTTTTACAGTCTGCTGCGATTTAACCTGCCCCTCAGAACAAAGCAGGAGGCGCCGCACAACGGGCTGGCGTTCGATTTTGTCGGCAACCCCAACCCGGAATTTCGGGAATCAAAATCGGTTATGACCGGTCATGCCGAAGGGCTAATCACCCTCGATATCGCCGAGGCCGATCCCGCGGAGCGCGAGCGCCAGCGGCTCACCATGGCGGAGCCTTACCGCACATTGCTCGGGCACTTCCGCCACGAAATCGGCCACTACTATTGGGCCTTGTTGGTCAGCGAAGGGCCCTGGTTGGAACCGTGCCGGGCGCTGTTCGGGGACGATCGCCGCGATTACAGCGACGCCCTCGCTGCGCATTACCAAAACGGCCCGCCGCCGGATTGGCCGGCCCACTACGTGAGCGCTTACGCCACCAGCCACCCCTGGGAGGACTGGGCCGAGAGTTGGGCGCACTATTTTCATATCGTCGATACGCTGGAGACGGCTTATCACTTCGGGTTGAAAGTGGACCCGAAGCATGTCGGGGCCGAGGGAATGCGCAGCCATCCGAAGTTCGATCCCTATCACGAAGCGGACTTCGACCGGATCATCAAGGCCTGGTTTCCGATTACCTTCGCCGTGAACAGTTTGAATCGCAGCATGGGTCAACCGGACCTCTACCCGTTTGTCTTGTCGGACGACGCGTTGGAAAAACTCGATTTCGTCCATCGACTGATTCATAACCGAAAAGCGTAACTCGGCGGCGCATCCCCCAAGAACCGGGATTCACCCGTTGAGTCTAAACGCACACGGATTCATAAAACCCTGAACCCTTGGAGGCTGTCATGCTCAAGCTGTACTACTCCCCTGGCGCCTGCTCCATGTCGCCCCATATCGTGCTGCGGGAAGCGGAGCTGGAGTTCGCCCTCGAGAAAGTCGACCTGCGTAGCAAACAAACCGAATCCGGAGTGGACTTCACCACCATCAACTCCAAAGGTTACGTACCAACCTTGCAGTTGGCGGATGGAGACGTCCTGACCGAAGGCCCGGCCATCGTTCAATACATCGCGGATTTGAAACCGGAGTCCGGACTCGCCCCGGCCAACGGAACCCTGCCCCGCTACCACCTGCAGGAATGGCTCAACTACATCTCCACCGAACTCCACAAGTCCTCGGGCCAGCTTTTTAACCCGGCCGTTCCGGAAGCGTACAAAGCGACAGTCCACGAGAACCTAAAGAACCGCTATGCCTATATCGATCAACAGCTGTCCAAGCAAGACTTCCTGCTGGGAGCGGATTTTTCGGTGGCGGACGCCTATTGCTTCACCGTCGTCAGCTGGACACCACTTTTAAAGATCGACATATCCCATTGTCCGAATTTGCAGGCTTACATGGAGCGAATAGGTCAGCGGCCTAGCGTACAGGCCGTAATGGAGGCGGAAGGCTTAAAGAAAGCAAAAGGCTGACCCGACTTTTTCCGAACCTTTCGTTTCAGGACGAGCAAAGGGCAGGCTGTCGAACGAACAGCCTGCCCCGGGACGGAGCGGCGATCAACGGGCCTTAAGGGGAAAGCAAACCGGCGGCCGGAGAGACGATTTCCTGCCGGAAACGGGCATGACATGCCGTGCAGGTCGCCAGCGTATTGCTCAAAGCCGTCACCACCGCGTTGCGATCCTGTTGCCGGGCCGCCTCGCCAATGGTGTCGGCCGTGCGGTGAAAATTGAGTGCCATTTCGGTGAAGCCGGGCGCCCCCTGCCCCATACGTTCGCACATGGCACCCATGGCGGGAGAGAAGCCAATACGCTGCACCGCATTGGCAATCCCCTCGAAATCATCTGCCGCCAGCGCGGCGGTGATCCGCTGAATCGCCTCCAGATGTTCGCGCATGTTGCGCAGCTGATGCGCCGCCATTTGTGGCGAGAGCGGCAAGGGCTCGCGGGTATCCGCCGGCTGTGCGTTCTGTCCGTGGGCCATCCCATGATGCCCGCCGAGCGGTGATTCGGCGCGGGCAACGACGGCAAACAGAACCCACATCACCAACAGCAACCCCACACCAAAAACCATGATGGACCGCGCCGAGGGCAAGTCCGCCCGGGAACTCGCCTCATGCCCGCCCCGCATGGCGGTTTCCGATAGCCCGTAACCGTAGATCGCGTGTTGTTTTTTCATCCCCATGTCCCCCTGGCGTCCCATAGGCACGCTATCGAATGACTCATCCCGAAGCGCCCAAAAAGATATCCTCCGCTACAACGTAGCGCAGCCTGATCGCTTACATTTGAGTTAAATCAGATTTCTCTGAATTAACTGGCAGGCGCAGTCGGCGGCGGCGGGAACCATCGGCGACTTACGGCCGTACGCTAAAAACCCATTGACCGACGACCCCGCGCCATTCATGATTGCGCGGCCCGGTACATGTGTCGGGCCAGCGGCTTAAGCCGCTGATTGCCCAAGTGATTCTTCAGGGTGAGCGCCATGCCGTCCCATCGTCCTCAAGCCCTTTCCGATACGTTTGTTCGTCCGGCAACCTGGGCGGATTTGGACGCCTTGGTCAGGATCGAACAACGTTGTTTCGAAACCGATCGCCTCTCGCGGCGAAGTTTTCGCCACTTTCTCAAGCGCGGGAAGGGTGCGTTTTTGATTTACGACGCCGGTGACGGCCCCATCGGCTATGCCTTGGTCCATTTCCACGCCGGCACCGCGCTGGCGCGCCTGTATTCCTTCGCCGTGCTGCCCGAAGCCCAAGGCCGGGGCGTGGGTCGATTGCTGCTTGAGGCAGCGGAAGACGCCTCCCGCGAACAGGGCTGCCTGGCCATCCGGCTGGAGATCCGCCGAGACAACGAGAAAGCCAAAGCGCTGTACTCAAGCGCCGGTTATCGCGAGCTGGAGCAACTAGAGGACTACTACGAAGATCACGAAGACGCGGTGCGGATGGAAAAGTCGTTGGCGCCCCAGCCCGACCGCGGTGTCACCCGAGTGCCCTACTATGCCCAAACCCTGGAGTTCACCTGCGGGCCGGCCTCGCTCATGATGGCGATGAAAAGTCTGAATCCGGACCTGCCGCTGAGCCGCAAACTGGAACTGCAAATCTGGCGGGAAGCCACCACCATATTCATGACCTCGGGTCTGGGAGGGTGCGGCCCCGATGGTTTGGCGCTGGCTGCGCACCGCCGGGGCTACGAGGTCGAGTTGATCCTGAAAGACGAACAGGCCTTGTTTGTCGATTCGGTCCGTTCGGCCGAAAAGAAGGAAGTCATCGCCCTGGTGCATGAAGACTTCAAGGAACAGATTCTCTCCGCCGACATCGCGGTACGCTACGGTGCAGTGCGGGTGGACGAGCTGGAAACGGCGATTCGGGAGGGCGCTGTGCCGGTGGTCTTGATCAGCTCCTATCGCCTGTACGGCGAAAAAACCCCGCACTGGGTGGTGGTCACCGATGTGGTCGATGGGATCGTCTATCTCCACGAACCCTACGTCGATTACGAGGAAAACCGGACGCCCATGGACTGCATGAATGTCCCCATTTTGAGTGAAGAGTTCGAAGGCATGGCCCGTTACGGACGCAGCGGTCAACGCGCCGTGGTCATCCTGAAGCGGCACGGAGCGCACGTATGAGTCGTCACGTTGTGGTCGTCGACCAACCCGCCGAATGGCGAGATTACTTGCCCGAGAGCCTGTTGTTGAGCGCCCGTGACTATATCGCGGGCCACGATTTCGGGACCAATCCCACAGTCAAAGTGATCAACCTCTGCCGCAGCTATCGCTATCTCGGCGTGGGTTACTACGTCTCCCTGCTGGCGGAGGCCCGCCGTCACCGCGTGATTCCCTCGGTGCGGACCATGCTCGATCTATCGCGCAAAACCATCTACCAGTTGGTCACCGAAGAGCTCGACGAGGACCTGGCGCGGCATCTGAAACGGCACGAGGAAGACCAAATCAACTTCACCATGTATTTCGGTTACACGCAGCAAGCCGATTTGCAGCCACTGGCCAATGTCCTGTTCGACCGCTTCCCGACGCCGATTTTGCACGTGCAACTGCGTCGCAGCGGCAAATGGCAAATTCACAAGATCACGACCCGGGGACCGGCTGATATCACGACGGATGAGCGCAGCACCCTCACCGACGCCCTCAACAGCTATCTGGGCAAACGGTGGCGCGCGCCCAAAGCCCGTGCCGTGTCGCGCTACGACCTGGCGATCCTTCACAACCCGGAGGATACCCTCTCGCCCTCCAACCCCAAGGCGCTGCAATCGTTCATCCGCGCCGGAAAACGGCTGGGCGTGGACGTGGACCTGATTACCCGGCGGGACTATCCGCAAATCGCCGAGTGGGATGCATTGTTCATCCGGGAAACCACCAGCATCAACCACCACACGTTCCGCTTCGCCAAACGGGCCGAAGCCGAAGGCATGGTGGTCATCGATGACCCCACATCCATTCTTCGATGCACCAACAAAGTCTACTTGGCCGAGCTGCTGCGCACCCATCGGGTGGGCACACCCCGTACAGTCGTGTTGCAACGCGATCGGTCCACAGCGGAAGTGGAAAAACTGGGCTATCCGGCGGTGCTGAAAATTCCGGACGGCGCGTTTTCTCTGGGTGTGTATAAGGCCAACACGCCGGCGGAATTCGACGAGATCGCCACGCGTTTGTTCAAAAAATCGGACCTGATTTTGGCCCAGGAATTCCTCCGCAGCGAGTTCGACTGGCGAGTGGGAATTTTAGGCGGAAAACCGCTGTTCGCCTGCCAGTATTTCATGTCACGCGGACACTGGCAGATCTACCAACACAAGGCTGATGGCCGGTTCGTCGAAGGTGAGGCCCGGACCCTGGCGGTGGAAGACGCACCGAAAGATGTCATTCAGACCGCGCTAAAAGCCGCCAATTTGATCGGTGACGGCTTGTATGGCGTCGATCTCAAGCAAACCGACCGGGGGGTGTTCGTCATTGAGGTCAACGACAACCCCAACCTGGACGTGGGTGTGGAAGATTTGGTGCTGAAGGACCGCTTGTACCAGATGGTGATCGAAGAATTCGTCCGCCGGCTGGACCGACAGCAGGAAAAAGCGGCTCGGCGTTAAGGCGGCACGCGCATCGAACCGCATCAGCGACCGGCAACCTGCGGCACCGGCGATGTTTCAGGCGACGGCTCGGCTTCGTTTTCAGCCAACCGCTGAAGCGCCAAATCCAGCAGCAACACCATCCCGTCAAAACGGGATGTGCCGTACTCCACGCCGCGCATGTTCAAACGCACAATCACCTCGCCGTTGCTGCCGTCCAGCGAGCCGATCACTTGCGTTCGGTGCTCGACCGAGGTGAGTGCCCACTCTCCCACATCCGGCACCGGGACCGGCTGATACCCCCAGCGCTCGTAACCGTCGGCCAACTTGGACATCGGTCGGGCCCGGAAGACCGAGAGAATGAAACCGCTCTCACCGAAAACGCACATATTGAACCCATCGTGAACGGAAAATGCGTTCGGTGACGCGGCATCAGGCACCACGAGCCGAATATCCTCCCACGATAACAGTTCACAGGGGTCAATCACGTCCGGTTGGACGAACCGGGCCGCTCCCTGCTCGTCGGAGCAGGCGACCAGACCTGATAACAGCAGCATACCGGTCGTCCAAGCGATACACCTGTTCCACACAGATCCCACAATATCGCCCTTTCACTAGCGAAGCCCTGACACCGAATGGTTCCAGGTTTCTATGCTAGAAATGAGGCGGGAAAAGCGTCAACGTAACTATGTCACAAATACGCAAATCGCCGGCAGCTTGTCGAGTCTCTCAAACTGTCCCAGCCAGGGGTTTTTCAGGGACAAGTGCCGCATCCAAACGGTTCAGTGCCGCACGAATCTGGGCTGCCGTCTCTTGCGGATGCTCCAGCATGAAATTGTGGCTGCCGGTCATCTCGACCGCTTCGATACAAGGATTCAACTCCGCCGCTTTGCGGCAACTCGGGCCGATGGGGGACATGCGGTCATTGCCGTACAGAATGACGGTAGGCACATTAAGCCGCTCAACCGCATCCCAAAGGGTCAACAACGGTTTGGCCAGGACTTCGATCTCCAGTTCAGGCGGACAACGCAGCGACACACCGCCGCCGTCGTCTTCCCACATGGCGTGATCGATGAAGGCATCGATCGACTCGTCCGTCCAGCGCTTGAAAGCGTGCTTGGATCGTAAATATTCCCGAGCAGTTTCCCGATCGTCCCATCGGGTCGATTTTTTGCGAACCCGGTCGATCATGGGGTTGTTCTCCAGCTTGGTGAACAACTCGAACATGTTTTGCGGCATCAGCATTGGATCGAGCAGCACCAGCGCCGAAAAGCGTTCGGGTTCCGCCGCCGCCATCAACATATGCAACGACGCCCCATAGCTGTGCCCCATCCCCACCACCGGCGCGGCGGCATTATCCAGGCCTTTGGCATCCATCACCGCCACGATCCGGTCGATACTGGCCTCCCAACCGGGATAACTGTCGCCGGTATCGCTGTCCCCGTGGCCCTGGAGATCCTGCAAAAACAAGCCGTTCTCGTCGACCAGTTCGCGCAGAACCGGCCAATAGAGCTTGCTGGCAAACGCCACACCATGAACGAAATGAAGGGTGGGCCGCTCGGGATGGCGCAGGTCGACGCCTCGAAGCGTGAGATCCGGCTCGACTTGCACAGCCCAGTGCTCGCCGGGATCCCGGAGGTGCTTGATTATCATTTGGATACATCCTGTGATCTCAATAGGCGGCCCGAAATCCTTATCGGCCACCGCGAAAGCGAAAATCCGTTTAGCATAGCAACAGCGAAGCACGCTGTCAGATCACCCGGACCAACCTAGATGCCACATCCCGGCTGCCCCTTATGCCAAGGGCGCGACACCGACCTCTACCACGCCGATCAGCAGCGAGAATATTGGCAATGCCGGCGCTGCGCGTTGATTTTCGTGCCACCGGCGCAACGCTTGGATGCGGCGGCGGAGAAAGCGGAGTACGACCGCCACGAGAACGACCCGGACGAGCCGGGGTACCGGCATTTTCTGTCGCGCCTGGCCGAGCCACTCAAGATGCGGCTCGCACCCGGTTCCCGGGGGCTCGATTTCGGTTGCGGACCGGGCCCCGCTTTGGCCGCCATGCTGGAAGAGGCTGGTCACGACGTGGCCTTGTACGACCCGTTCTACGCCAATCGCCCCGACGTTCTGCAGGGCTCTTACCAGTTCATCACCTGCACCGAAGTGATCGAGCACCTTTATCATCCGGCCCGGGAAATTCCCCGGCTGGTGGGCATGCTGGCGAGCGGAGGCTGGCTCGGTGTCATGACCAAGCAGGTGATCGACCGGGCACGCTTCGCCGGCTGGCACTACACCCGCGACCCGACTCACGTGTGCTTCTATTCGCGCCCGACATTTCGTTGGATCGGCCAGCGCTGGGGTCTGGAGCCGTTGTTTGTCGGCCCGGATGTGGTGCTGCTTCAAAAAAGCGGCCGGCCGGCGGATTAAGGATCATACCGAGAACGTGCGCAGCGGCCGGCATCCCTAAACGAACCCCTGACCATTCCACTGTTAAAAAACAAAAAGTTGTTCTCAATTGAACAACCGTTCAACTATACTTAGGTTTCGTTCCGATTGAGATATCGACAAACACCCGAAGCAGCGACGAACGGCAACCAACGCGACTCCCGTCTTCGCTGGCCAACGGCACAATATGTACGGAGGAGAACGGAATGAGCAGTCCACAACCCACGGCGGATAAGACACCGATCCGACCGCCGAAACTCACCGAGGTCGACAACCCGCAGAACCCTTACCTGTCGATCCTCGAGAATCAGCGTCAGGCCATTTTGAACGACGGTTTCCCCTCGGTGGAACGACGCGTTCAGGCGTTGAACACTCTGGCCAAAGCCGTTGGCGAATACTCCGATCAACTCATCAAAGCGGTTCAAGCGGACTTCGGCCATCGTTCCGCCCACGAAACCATCGCCAGCGAAGTGCTGGGGGTACTCGGAGAAATCAAGCTCACCAAGGGCAAGATCAAGCGCTGGGCCAAACCCAAGCGCCCGCCCTTGTTTTCCGGCATGCCCGGCGGACGGATCATCTACCAACCCAAGGGCGTGGTGGGCATCATGGGGGCCTGGAATTACCCCGTCATGTTGGTCCTCTCGCCGCTGGTCGGCGTGCTCAGCGCCGGCAATCACGCCATGATCAAACCGCCGGACGTCACACCGCGCACGTCCGATGTCATCCAAGACTTGATCGCCAAATACTTTGACCCCTCCTACGTCACGGTGATCACCGGCGACGTTCAGGCGGCCATTGATTTCTCGGCTTTGCCCTTCGATCACTTGATGTACACCGGCAACACCGAGATCGGCCGCCGGGTGATGATGGCCGCCGCTAAAAATCTCACGCCCGTGACCTTGGAAATGGGTGGCAAGTCGCCGGTGATCGTCACCGAAGACTACCCCGCTGAAAAAGCGGTCAACCGCTTGATGATGGGCAAAACCATCAACGCGGGCCAAACCTGTATCGCACCCGATTACATGCTGGTCCCCAAGAACAAAGAACAAGCCTGTCTCGACGCATTCGTGGCCGCCGCCACCAAGCGCTATCCCACCATCGCCGATAATCCGGACATCACTTGGATCGTCAACGAGCGCCACTATCAACGCGTTCAGGCTTTGATCGAGGATGCCCGCGCCAAAGGGGCAAACGTTGTTCAGGTGAACCCGGCCAATGAACAAATCCCGGAAGGCAAGCGGGTCATCCCCATGACCATGATCACCAATGTCTCCGAAGACATGCGGGTGATGCAGGAGGAGATCTTCGGCCCGGTTCTGCCGGTCAAAACGGTGAACTCTTCGCAAGAGGCGCTACAGTACGTGAAATCCCGGCCGCGACCGCTGGCACTGTATTATTTTGATGAGGATCGATCGCGGGCCAAACGGGTGATGAGCGATGTGATCTCGGGCGGTGCCTGTGTCAACGACACCGTTTTGCACCTGGCCAACTTCAATATGCCCTTCGGCGGCTCCGGAGACAGCGGGGTCGGCGCCTACCACGGCTTTTGGGGCTTCCAGGAGTTCTCACACAGAAAAGCGGTTCAGTTCCAGAGCAACTGGTTCTCACCGTCGCAGTTCTTATCAGGCCCCTATCCCGCGAAGGCCTATCAGTACATGCAACGTGCGGTGAAGTGGCTCAGCAAATAATCGGGCCGAAACCGTTCAACCAAGCGGCGTAATGCCGCCGCGAGTCGCAAGGACCGGCATGGCCGGTCCTTTTTTTGCCTCAGAAACGTCATAGCACTGATGCGGACGAATCAGAGATAATGGACCTTCCCCACCGCTGCAAACCATGCCGGGGAGGGTCAGTCATGGACCGACACGAAGCCTTTAACAGCCTGTCTCATTTGGCCGGCGCGGCGCTGGCCATTGCCGGCCTGGTGGTACTCCTGGCCTCCGCGGCGAACGACGGCGATGCCTGGAAAATCGTCAGCTTCAGCGTCTACGGGACCAGCCTTTTCTCACTGTTTTTGGTCTCCACGCTCTACCACGGCCTGAATGGCCGCGCCAAACGCGTCTTTCGAGTCCTCGACCATCAAGCCATTTATCTCCTCATCGCCGGAACCTATACCCCCTACACCCTGGTGACCTTGCGCGGCCCCTTGGGTTGGACGCTGTTCGGCACCGTTTGGGGGGTGGCGATACTGGGCTTGGTTCTGGATACCGTTTTCCCGCGGCGTGGCCCCCGCATTGTTCCGATTTTTATTTACTTGATCTTGGGCTGGTTGGGCATCATCGCCCTGCCGGAGTTGTTGGATGCGCTCTCACCCAGCGGCTTTACCTGGTTGCTGGCGGGGGGCATTCTTTACAGCGCGGGCGTTATTTTCTATGTGTTCGGGCACTGGCAACGCTGGGGGCACGGTGTGTGGCATGTGTTTGTTTTGGCCGCCAGCGCCAGCCACTACTTCGGTATTTTGCTCTATACCTGAGGTTCCGTCGTCTCCTTCATGCCGACTTACGGCGCCGGAACGCGTTCGTAAACCGTCTCGCCCAACGCGCCACCGAAGGTATAGACCTCATAGGCCCGAGGGCGCGGCCCTTCCATGCCGGGGGAACCGATGGGCATACCCGGCACGGTCAAACCGCGAACGTCAGGACGCTCCGACAGCAGACGTTGTATCACCTTCACCGGCACATGCCCCTCAATCACGTAGTCGCCGATCACCGCGGTATGGCAAGAGCCCATGCCGGCCGGAATACCTAACTCCCGTTTGATTTCGCCGACGTTCGATACGTCCCGCAAAGTGACCTTAAATCCTGCGGCAGCGATATGATCGGCCCAACGCGTACAACAACCGCAGTTCGGGTCTTTGTAGACCACGGCGGCCGGTAACTCGGACGGTGCGGGCTCCTGCGCCACCAACGGCGGGGTGACGCCAGCCAATAGGAGAACGAAAAACAAACTCATCCCAAAACTGCGTGATGATTTCCAGCTCATGAGCGCTCTTGATACCTCTGGGCGGGCGCCAGCGCTTTGGGTTAACCCCCAAAGTGGCAAGGCCGCCGGTGGGAACAAATGGTCTTGAAAGATCGTCTATCATCAATGCTAAACGATCAACAATGCAAAATGCTCGGGTCGACCTGCCAAGCAAGTTGAAACCGGACGGAGGGTTCGCTGCATGATCAATACCGCTCGTTACGGATTATGGGCCCTGATCATCACGTGGGCGATCGGCAACGCGTCAGTCGTCTGGGCCGATCTTACCGCCCAATGGGAGATGCCTTCGCACGACCGCGAGTTTCAGGTGGAGTACCTGGATGACAATCATGTGCGGATGACCATCGAAGATGACCTGTACATGCTGTTGTTGGACGGCCGCATGTATCTGATCAACGGCGACAGCGTCTTGGACGTTGAGGCATTTCGCGACCGGGTGAGTGAGTGGTCGGTGACGCAGTTCATCATGAGCCGCGTCGACGAACGCGCCAAAATGATCCCCGAACCGGAAGATTTAGTGGATACCGGCCGAACCGAAAACTGGGGCGGTGTCTCCGGGCGCGTTTACGAAGCGGAATTGACCCACCCCGAGAGCGGCGAAACCGAACGCCGTGAATACGTGCTGACCCAAGATCCGCGATTGGTGACGCTGAGACACGCCATGCAGCGTTTCTCCGACAACAACACCGAATCGCTGGAATCCCAACGGCTGGAACGAATGCAGTCGGCATTTCGGGAAGTTTTCGGCGAGGACGTGGCCCTACTTCGTTATGACCAGCGCTACCGCTTGAAGCAGATTTCCGAAGAACCCATCGACCCGACCCGGTTACAACTGCCCGAGAGTGCCACGATCAAAGACATGCCGGGCTTCGGCGACATGTTGACGCTGGCCCGACTCGCACTGCCCCTGGCGATGGACTAAGCCAACACCCGGCAAACGCACCAAACCGCCTTGGCATGACGGGCGCCGACGTCAGCGCTATCATGTGCGCGTGCACAGTCCCGGAGCGCCAACCCACATGTCAGCCGACGCATTGTTCCAAAGCGATCTATCCAGCCTGCCATTGGTTTACCGAGGCAAAGTCCGCGATATTTATCAGGTGGACGAACAACATCTGTTGATCGTCACCACTGACCGGCTCTCGGCTTTCGACGTAGTGTTGCCCGATCCCATCCCCGGCAAAGGGATGGTCCTCACTGCGGTTTCCAATTTTTGGTTCGATCGGATGCAGGATCTTATCCCCAACCACTTGGCGGATATCTCCCTGGAATCCGCCCTACCCGATCCGGCCGAAAGAGCCCAGGTCGCCGGCCGGGCCATCATTGCCAAACGCTTCCGCGCACTGCCGGTGGAAGCCATCGTCCGCGGCTTTCTGATTGGCTCGGGGTGGAAAGACTATCAGCGCAGCGGCGCGGTCTGCGGCATTAAGCTGCCCGCCGGATTGACGCAGGCGGAATCGCTGCCGGAACCCATCTTCACCCCCTCCACCAAGGCCGCAGTGGGTGAACACGACGAAAACATCGACTTCGAGCAAGCCGTAGAGCTGATCGGGCGGGAACACGCCGAGGCCATGCGGGAGATCAGCCTGGCCATCTACCGCCGCGCGGTGGCCCACGCCCGTGAGCGCGGCATCATCATTGCCGATACCAAATTCGAGTTCGGTCTGGACGAGAACGACCGTCTGGTGCTGATTGACGAGGTGCTGACGCCGGATTCGTCCCGTTTCTGGCCGGCCGATCAATACCGCACGGGCATCAGCCCGCCGAGTTTCGACAAACAGTACGTCCGGGATTATTTGGAAACCCTGGACTGGGACAAAACCGCCCCCGGCCCCCACCTGCCGGCAGAGGTGATCCGGAAAACCGCGGAGAAGTACCGCGAGGCCCAAAAGCGCCTAATGGACTGACGACTCCCGTCAGCCGGGCGAGACGGTGGGAAACGGACCGGCGATTTCGTAGGTGACTCCCAAGGGACCACGACCAGAGGGACCCCGCTGCGAGCTGAAATACAACCGGCTGCCGTCGGGCGTGAAAGCCGGCCCCGTGATCTCCGAGTTATCCTGCCCCACAATTTGCAGCAACGGATACAAATCGCCTTGGTCGTTCACCACCACAATCTGCATATCGCCGCCGTCTTCAGCCACCAGCACCTCGCCGGTCGGTGCGAACACCGTGACATTGTCCGGCCCGTCTAGGATATCCCCCGGCGCAGCGGGCGAGCGTCGGTAAATCAACTCCAAAGTGCCACCACCAATACCCGGCGTGTAAACCCAAAGGCTGTCATCGCCCTTGGTGGTGAAATACACCTTGCCGTCGTGATACCAAATGCCTTCGCCACCGTCGAACGGCGTACTTTCCGGCACCTGATAACGGGTGGGCTTACCCCGAGGACCGATACCACCGAGAATCGGATTCGGGTTCGCCACCGGATACCAGACGACATTGGCCGGGCTGACGGCAGGGTCCCCCTGCACACTGGCCACTTCCAACACGCCGCGGCGCAAATCGGGATAGTTATCCGGCGTGAAACGGTAGAGGCAACCATCCCCGACGTCTTCGGTGAGATACAACTGTTGGAAGCTGGGATCGACCGCCACGGCTTCGTGCGTAAAGGTTCCCAGTGCCCGGCGGATTCGAGGCAACCGCCGGCCAAAAGGATCACACTCCCAAACGTGCCCGCCATCCCACTCTTCGCAAGACAGCCAAGTGTCCCAGGGTGTCGGGCCACCGCCACAATTGAGGGTGGTGCCCATCAGAATCGGATAGGCATCGAGCAAGGTGCCATCGGCCGCAAAGCGCAAAGCGCCGACACCGCCCACCAGCAACATCTCGCTGTTTGAGACGTAAATCCAACCGCCGTCCTCGGTGGCAAAGGTGGCACCGCCATCGGGCAGAATGTGCCAATCGTATAGCCCACGGCCCAGAGGATGGCGCCCCGCGCGGGCGACGATTCGGGAGGTAAAACCCGCCGGCAACCGTACGCCGTTGGCATCGGCTTCACCCAGCGGCCCCAGACCCGACAGGCTCCCGGACAGATCAATGGCATGCGCCAGACGGTGCCACCCCGATAACGGACCGACCGTCAGCAGGCCGGCGCCCAACAGGCTTTGCAATAGAAAACGTCGGCGCGATGAATCAACCGACGCGGTCACAGCGGATTTTCTCGACACGGAAAATAGACCCTCGGGGATATGGTATTAATAACAGCTTCGGCCAATGGCCTTTATCCTGAACCGTGTTCATGACGTCACGGTGAAGCCCTCGGAAAATCCAAGATGCACGAACCACCTCCGCCCCGACGCGTTTTCTGTATCGGTCGCAACTACGCCGCGCATGTTCGCGAACTGGGAGAGACCGAAGATGATCAGTGCGTGGTATTTATGAAACCGTGCACCAGCCTGGAAACCATCGGCACGCCCATCGCCCTACCGCGTGCCCGTGGCGCCGTGCATCATGAGCTCGAGTTGGTTGTGGCGCTGGGAACCGGTGGAGAGAACATCCCCGAAGAACGCGCCGCCGAGCACATCGACGCCATCACTTTGGGACTGGACTTAACCCTGCGGGACTTGCAGAACCAACTGAAGGCGCAAGGGCGTCCCTGGGAGTTGTGTAAAGCGTTCGAGCAAAGTGCGCCCATTGGTGCGTTCATGCCCTACGACGGTCGCGTCGACTTACAGGCCATCGAGATGACCTGTCACGTCAACGGGGAGCTGCGGCAAATCGGGCACACCGCCCACATGATTTTCCCCGTTAGCTGGTTGATCAGCTTCTTGAGTCGTCACTGGCAACTGCTGCCGGGAGATTTGATATTTACTGGCACACCGGAAGGTGTGGGCGAGGTTCGACCCGGCGACCAGATCGTCATCGCCAGCCCCGCCATCGGCCAGTTCACCTGGGATATGGTGTAATCCAAGCATGGCGTGAACACCATACCTGCCGGGAACCGAATCGCGCCTAGACCATGGAACGGCCCGAGCCCGTCATCAGTCGCTCGAAATGTACCCAATCGAAAGCCGGGCCAGGATCGGTTTTCCGACCGGGCGCGATGTGGCAATGACCCACGATCGGTGCCGATCCCAACGAGGGGTACGCCTGCCGAAGCGCTCTGCACACAATCGTTAGTCGGCGATACTGAGGTTCGGTGTACGCGACATTGTCCGCCCCCTCCAGCTCGATACCGACGGAGTAATCATTACAGCGCTCCCGCCCCTGGTAACAGGAGACACCGGCGTGCCAGGCCCGCCGGTGAAACGGTACGTACTGGACGATCTCACCGCTGCGCCGAATCATGATGTGCGCCGAGACGCGCATCCCCACGATATCCGCGAAGTAGGGGTCGGCATCCGCCGGCAAGGTGCCGTGGAATAGGGCGTCAATCCACGGGCCGCCGAATTGCCCGGGCGGCAAGCTGATCCCATGCACCACGATCAAATCCAGCGTGGCGCCGGGTGGCCGGTCGTCGCAGTGAGGTGACGGCGATTGACGGGCCGTCGCGAGCAATCCGCTAGAGATATCGACTTTCATTGGTTCGCGGCGGCCCGCTCCACCATCAGATCGAATTCTTGCTGCGGCACGCCGATTCCCAGCTGCTGCTCCAGGATGTCGTGAAAATCCCGAACCCGCTGAACGTAGCGAACCGGTTCACTCCCACGCGCGTAACCGTGGGGCAGACGCCGATAGTATTTGCGGTCGGACAACAACGGCAACGCCTCTTTCAGGTCGATCCAAAGGTTGGGGTTGCGCCCCATTTCCTCGGTCAAGCGCCGGGCGTCCCGAACGTGGCCCAAACCCACATTGTAGGCAGCCAGCGCGAACCAAGTTCGGTCCGGCTCCTGGATCTCCGGGTCCAGGCGCGAGCGCAAGTGAGCCAAATAGCTCGCGCCACCCATGATACTCTGGCGCGCATCGAGCCGATTTTTCACGCCCAACGAGCGCGCGGTGGGGAGCGTCAACATCATCATCCCCCGAACGCCGGTGGGACTGCGGGCCCGCGGATTCCAGTGTGACTCCTGATAACTCTGCGCGGCCAGGAGCGACCACGGAATGCCATACTCCTCACCGGCTCGTTCGAACATCGTTTGGTACTTGGGCAATCGCTGTTCGATCCGGCGGCGGTACACGCTGACATCCACGTAGTCGAACAGATCGACAAACCCGTAGTAGCGCTCCACCAAATCGTCCAAATCGCCGCTCTGCTCGTATTCCTCGAACCACGTCCGCACCGCGGCGAGCAATTCACTCGCACCTTTCGGCATGGCCCAAGCCAGCGTTTGCGGCGCGCCCAGCGTGAAAGCCACATCCAACTCGGGGTAGTAGCGTCGGTTGATCGCCACGATATTGGAATCCGCTACGGTACAACCGATTCGCCCTTGCCAGACTTCTTCCAGCAGTTGCTCACTGCCCAAATCCGTCTCCGCGGTCCACTCGAGATCCGCATAATCTCGCCGCAAGGCCCGCAAACGCTCCTCGTAGCTGCTGTCTGCCAAAACCTTAAGATCGATGCCGGAAAGCTCTTCCACACCCCGCGGCGACTCGCCGTCGCGACGACAAATCACCTGCTGCTCCACGGTCTGATAACCGGGTCCGAACAGATATTTACCCATCCGGCGTGAGGTGCGCGTGATCCCAGCGGCAGCCAGATCTGCATCCCCTCGCTCAATGCGCGAGAGCATTTCACTCCAGTTGTCGATGACAATGTAGTGAGTGGACACGCCGAGATATTCGGCAAAGCTTTCGACCATCTCGTACTCGGGGCCGGCCAGACCATCCCGACCTTCGTAAAACGTGGTGGGTGCGTTCCGCGTAATCACCACCAACTCGCCGCGCGCACGAATCTCCGCCAAACGCCCCTCGCCCACGTCCGGCTCGCTGCAGCCGACCAGCAAAAGAACGCCGGCACCAACAAGGGCTGTGCCGATTCGTTGTCTTTTCATTGCCCCCCCATATCGTTCGGGCATGGTGAACGGTAAGGCGCGATGCCGTACTCGGCCGTGCTCCCCGTTCGCTGTTCTTTAGTATCTATCGGATGAGATCGAGCCTTCCTCACCCGATTTCGAATTATGAGACCAACGTCAAAGTTAAGGGACATACAACGGCTCAATCAAGTTCATCGGCTTGCGCCGGAGCAATGGGAACCGCCAGAATTGCCCCATGAAAATCGCCCATCCCGAAACACTTCAGATGATTCGCGCGCTGCTGGCCCGTCCTTCGGTGAGCAGCGCCCAGCCGACGTTGGACATGAGCAATCTGGGCGTGATCGAACTACTTGCCAACTGGCTGAATGATTTGGGATTCGACGTCCGAGTCACCCCGCTCGCCGACGCCCCACAAAAGGCCAATCTGGTCGCCACCCTAGGACGCGGGCCCGGCGGCTTAGTATTGGCCGGCCATACGGATACCGTGCCCTACGACGAGGCCCTGTGGCATTCCGACCCTTTCGGCGGAACCATTCGGGGCGGCCGCCTTTACGGTCTGGGCGCCAGTGACATGAAGTCTTTTTTCGCCTTGGCCATTGAAGCGTTGGCACCCTATCGCGACAAGCCGTTGCAACAACCATTGATCCTGCTCGCCACTGCCGACGAGGAAACCAGCATGGCCGGCGCCCAGGCAATCGCAGCCAGCGGCCGACCGTTGGGACGTTACGCCGTCATCGGCGAACCCACGGGCCTGCGCCCGGCGCGGATCCACAAGGGCATCATGATGGAAACCTTCCGCGTGCTGGGCTCTTCGGGTCATTCCAGCGATCCCGCGCTGGGGCGCAACGCCCTGGAGGGCATGTATCGCGTCCTTGGCGCGTTACTCGATCTACGGTCCGAGCTGCAGGCGCGGTATCAGTATCCGGGCCTGACCGTGCCCGTTCCGACCTTGAATTTGGGGCACATTCACGGCGGCGACAACCCGAACCGCATCTGCGGTCAATGCGAGCTCCATATCGACTTGCGCATGCTCCCTGGCATGGATGTGGACGAACTGCGCACACTCCTCAAAGCCCGTGCGCTGGCGGCACTTGCCGACAGCGATTTGACCCTGGAACATGAACCCCTGTTCGCCGGCCTGCCACCCTTGGAAACGCCGGCCGAAAGCGCGATCGTTCAGGCGGCGGAGGCGTTGACGGGCTACCAGGCGGGTGCGGTGGCCTTCGGCACTGAGGCCCCGTATCTGAATCAGATGGGCACGGAGTCGATCGTACTCGGGCCGGGCGATATCGACCAAGCCCATCAACCGAACGAATACTTGCAACTTGAACGCATCGAGCCCACCGTCAGACTGCTGCGGCAACTGATCGAGCGGTTCTGCCTATCACCGGCTCCGGAATACGCCGGCTCACAATCTCCTTAGGCAACACGCGTAACGATGGACAACTTCATTAAATGGTTCCGGGGTTCATCCCCTTACATTAACGCTCACCGGGGACGGACATTCGTCATCTGCTTCGGTGGCGAAGCCGCCGTTGACGACAGCTTCGTCAACCTGGCGCAAGATATCCGGCTACTAGCCAACCTTGGCGTGCGGCTGATTCTGGTGCATGGAGCCGAACCGCAAATCGCGCAGGAACTGGCGCGACATGACCTCACCCTTCCCGATCACGACGGCCAACCCATCGCCGACGAAACCACGCTGCAGTGCGTTAAGGCAGCCGTGGGCACGCTGCGGATCGACATCGAAGCCTGTTTTTCCAGCGGCTTGTCCGACACACCCTTGGCCACTTCCCAGCTGCGACTGGTATCGGGGAATTTCGTCGTCGCCCGGCCCTTGGGCATCCTCAACGGGGTCGACCACCTGCATACCGGCTTGGTCCGTCGCAGCGAAGCGGCCGCGATACGAAGCTACCTGGACGATGGCGCGATCGTGTTGCTTCCCCCGTTGGGTTATTCCCCCACAGGGGAAACGTTCCTGCTTCAGGCCCACGATGTGGCCACCCATGTGGCCAGCGCTCTGGAAGCCGACAAGCTGTTATTTCTGACCGAATCCGAAGCCTTGAATAACGACAGCGGTCAGACCATCAACGAACTGACACCCGGGCAGGCGGCCCAACTCAAGGGTTCGTATTCGTCCGGCACCGAGCAGGCCCGGCAACTCAACGCTGCTATTCGGGCCTGCCAAGCCGGTGTTCGACGGGTTCACCTGGTCCCCCGACGGCAGGATGGCGCACTGTTACAGGAGCTCTACACCCGTGACGGGGTCGGCACCATGATCACTGCGGAGAGCTACGATACACTCCGCTCAGCCACCATCGACGATGTGGGCGGCATCCTGGCCCTGATCGCACCGCTGGAGAACGAAGGGATTCTGGTCCACCGCGATCGTGAACAACTGGAACTGGAAATCGGCAACTTCGCGGTGATGGAGCGGGATGGCGTGATCGTGGCTTGCGCCGCCCTGTACGGCTACCCTCCGGAACCAATAGGTGAAATCGCCTGTGTGGCCGTTCACGCCGACTATCGACAATCTGGCCGGGGCCGCGATCTGCTGGAATTCCTCGCCGGGATCGCACGTGAACGCGGCATCGAACGGCTATTCGTTCTCACCACACAGACGGCGCACTGGTTTGTCGAACAGGGGTTTCAGCCCGCCCGCATACAAGATCTGCCGGTGGCCAAGCAATCTCTCTATAACTACCAGCGAAACTCCAAAGCTTTCATGATGCCGCTGGGCGAACGCAAAACCCGAAAAATTCACCGCTGAATGGCACCACCACCCCGAACGTGGGGTGGGGTGCAGTCCTGAATCCACCCGCATGCGGATTCATATTTTAAGATGGAGCGACGAGACACCATGACAAACCCGGATGCGAACGCTGAATGGGTCGCACGGGACCTCCAGGTTTTTTGGCACCCGTGCACCCAGATGAAAGATCACGAACGTCTTCCCATGATCCCCATTCGCCGGGGCGAAGGCGTGTGGCTGGAGGACTTTAACGGTCAACGCTATCTGGATGCGATCAGCTCCTGGTGGGTGAACCTGTTTGGCCACGCCAATCCCAAGATCTGCGCCCGAATCGAGCAACAACTCCACGAATTGCCTCACAGCATCACAGCGGGATTCACCCACGCACCCGTGGTAGAACTGAGCGAACGGCTCATTGAGGTCACGCCCGAAGGCCTGAGCCGTTGTTTTTACGCCGACAACGGCTCATCGGCGGTGGAAGTCGCGCTCAAGATGAGCTTCCACTACTGGCGCAATCGGGGCGCCCGCAAAAAAACCCGATTCATCTCGTTGGCCAACGGCTATCACGGCGAGACCTTGGGCGCGCTGTCGGTAAGCGGTGTGGATTTGTACCGCGAAACCTATCAACCCTTGCTGATGGACAGCCTGCAGGCACCCTCGCCCGACTGCTACCACCGCGAACCGGGCAGCAGTTGGGCCGAACACAGCGAGCGCCAGTTCGAAGCCATGGAGGCCTTGCTGGCACGTCACGCCGAAGAAGTGTGCGCAGTCATCGTCGAGCCATTGATTCAATGCGCCGGCTCCATGCGCATGTACCACCCCGTCTACTTGCAGCGCTTACGCGAGGCTTGCGACCGCTATCAGGTGCATTTGATCGCCGATGAAATCGCGGTGGGTTTTGGCCGAACCGGAACCCTTTTCGCCTGCGAACAGGCCAATATCACCCCCGACTTCCTCTGTCTGTCCAAAGGGCTGACTGGCGGTTACCTGCCTCTGTCGGTGGTGATGACCCACGAGACCATCTACCAGGCCTTTTACGATGACTACGAGAATCTCACGGCGTTTTTGCACTCGCACAGTTACACCGGAAACGCCCTGGGATGTGCGGCCGCGCTGGCGACGCTGGACATTTTCCGCGACGAACCGGTGATCGAACGCAATCACGCACTGGCCGAGCATATGGGTCAGCGCCTGCAAGCGCTGACCGACCACCCCCACGTGGGCGAAGTACGCCAATGCGGTATGGTGGCTGCGGTCGAAATGGTGCAGAGCCGGCAAGGCCGGCAGACCTACCCCTGGCAAGAACGACGCGGCTTGCGGGTCTATCAGTACGCGCTCAAGCGTGGCTACTTGCTACGGCCGTTGGGCAACGTGGTCTATTTCATGCCCCCTTATGTAATCACGCCGGAGCAAATCGACGGCATGATCGAGGTGGCCGTCGCCGGTATTGACCACGCAACCCGAGGCGAGAACTGATGGCCGGCATCGTTCACTCGCGGTGGCGGCGTGAGAAAAGTGGCGATAACGATCCATGCGCGTGACCCGTTTCTATCACCCCGAACCACTCAAGGAACATTCCGAGATCGAACTGAAGGCGCCAGCCGCACGGCACGCCACGCGCGTGTTGCGCCTCAGACCCGGCGATCCGGTGGTGGTGTTCGACGGCCGCGGTGGGGAATTCCCCGCCCAGGTGGCAGACACCGGTCGTCAAGGCGTTTCGATTCGACTGGCGGAGCGGGTTCCGGTCGAGCGGGAATCGCCTTTGATCATCACCTTGGTGCAAGGCATCTCGCGCGGCGAACGCATGGATTTCACCATACAAAAATCCGTGGAATTGGGAGTCTCCGCGATTATCCCGGTGATCTGCGAGCGAACCGTGGTCCGGCTGGATCCGGCGCGCGCCGAAAAACGTCTGCGCCATTGGCAGGGGGTGATTGAGAACGCCTGCGAGCAGTGTGGGCGCGACCGTCTACCCGAGCTCCATCCTATTGAAAACCTGACGAATTATCTCAGCACCACCACAGCAAGTGTTGAAACCCGCTTGTTCTTGGACCCCGAAGGAACGCGCGCGCCGAAAGACATCGACCCACCACCCGGCATGACGCTGCTCATCGGCCCGGAGGGCGGTTTATCAGAAGCCGAACGGGGCCGCGTCCGGGACGCGGGATTTCAGGGGGTTCGTCTGGGGCCACGAATTTTGCGCACGGAAACCGCCGCCCTGACGGCCATCGCGGCCGCCCAGACGCTTTGGGGCGATTTTCGCTGACCGGACTGACTGCGCTACCAACCGGAATCGGTCAGTTCGCTTTTTGCGGTGACCAGCTCTGGTAAATCATATCCTCGAGCAATTCGAGGTCCGGAATGTAGGCCCGGGTATTCCCGATGCGGACGTGAAACAAGACCGGCGACTCGCGCTCCGTATCGGTCAGCGGGATGGTGGTTAAAACTTCCTGTTGAATTCGTACCAACTGCGGATGGCCCTGGATTCGGATCGCCAGCTGGCGGCACGGCAACTCCTGGCCCAGGGTATAAGTGATGGCAATCCGGGAACGCTCATTGATCGGCGGCGCGGGTTGCTGACTGGCCTGCTCGAAGGAAACCAATGGAATGCGCCAACCCTGCCAGGACAATTCCCCCAACAACCAATCCGGAGCGTCGCGTACCGGCTCCGGTTCCGCGCGCGCGATCACTTCGGCCACCGCCGAGTTGGGCAACAACAGCCGATCACCATGCAATGGCATGATCAGACTATAGACCTCGTTGATTTCCGTCATCCCATTCACCTGTTTCAACCAACCCGACTCACACCCGCGCCCTCACCCTTCCGCTGACAGGGCGGGATTAACCAGCCGATCGATCGCATCCAGCAACTCTTGTTCCTGGTAGGGTTTGCCCAGATAGTCGTTCACCCCGATCTTGACGGCGCGCGCCCGGTGCTTCTCGCCCACCCGCGAGGTGATCATCACCACCGGGATCCCATGGGTTTCCCGATCGTTGCGAATGTGTGTCACCAGCTCGAAACCGTCCATACGAGGCATTTCGATGTCGACCAACATCACATCGGGGCGGTTCTCCTGTAACAGCGCCAAGGCATCGACCCCGTCTCGGGCGGTTAGCGCCACCATCCCATGTTTTTCCAGCAAACGGGTTGTCACCCGCCGGACGGTGATAGAGTCGTCGACCACCAGCACTTTGATTTGGCGACGGGCAGTGTAATGCTCGGCTTGGGACTCAGGGGCTGCCGACGAACCCAACGCCCCCAGTCGAACCAAAGCATTCACATCGAGAATGAGCACCACCCGCCCGTCGCCCAGAATCGTGGCGCCGGTGATGCCGCGAATGCTGCTGACTTGGCGACCGACCGTTTTGACCACCACCTCGCGGCTGCCCAGCATGCCGTCAACCACCAAGGCGCAGCGATTCGAGCCGGCCTTGACCAGCAGCATGGGCAAACCACCGCCCTCTTCCGGCATCAGCCCGGGCGGTGCGCCCACGAGCTCGGCGAACGAGCGAACGTTATACGTTTCGCCGCCGTACTGATACTGACTCAATTGCCCGTCGAGATAAGCCGAAGTCTCGTCCGGATACAAGCGCACCACGCCTTCGACGGCGTTGAGCGGAACCGCATAGGTTTCGGTTCCGGCATTGACCAACAAACATTGGCTGATCGCCAGGGTATAGGGCAGGCGTACGGTAAAGCGCGTTCCCTGACCGGGCTGGGAGTCAATCGACAAGGTGCCGCCAAACTGCTTGATTTCGGCATCCACCACACCCATGCCCACGCCTCGCCCCGAGATCTGGGTCACTTCGGTGGCGGTACTCATTCCCGGCGTCATGATCAGATGGGCAATTTCATCGTCGGACAAACTGGCCTCGGGGCGAATCAACGCCCGATCCACAGCCTTCTTGCGGATACGCTCGAAATCCAGGCCACGGCCATCATCCGATACCTCCAAGACCACCTGCGAGCCTTCGCGCCGCATCACGAGATGGACCGTGCCGCCGGGGGATTTACCGGTGCCACGGCGCTCGTCGGGCGCTTCCAGTCCGTGGCTGACCGCGTTGCGCAACAGATGCTCCAACGGTGCCAACATCCGCTCCAACACGCTCCGGTCCATCTCATTCTCGGCACCGACGACCTCGAGCTGTGCCGTCTTGCCGAGCTGATCCGCCGTTTGTCTAACCACACGCCGCAGGCGCGCCACGTAGGTCGACAAGGGAACCATGCGCGTGTGCATCAAGGTTCCTTGCAACTCGGTGGTCACGCGTGATTGCTGCAACAACAAACTGTCCGATTCCCGCTGCAACTCCTCAAGCAACTCTTGCAAACTGCTCAAGTCGGCCACACTCTCGGTAAGGGCCCGGGAAAGCTGCTGAACCCGCGTGTAGCGATCGAATTCCAAAGGATCGAAATCCTCATCCAAATTCGGCGCCTTCGCCCCATCGCCAGTGTCGTGGCTGTAGAGAATCTGGGCCTCGGTTTCCAGCTCCAGTTCCCGCAATTGATGGCGAAGGCGGCTGACGGTTTGATCCAACTCCTTGACGTGGTAGCCCAAGGTGCGAATCTGCTGCTCCAAACGCGAGCGATAGATACTCACCTCGCCCGCATAATTCAGGAGGTTGTCCAACAGTTCGGACGAGACCCGAACCGCCTCTTGGCCCGGCAGGGCAACTACCGAGCGGGGCACTTCGGTCTTGGAGGCAGCCGGCTTCAGTGGTTGCGATGGTGCCGACGGCTCTCGGTCGGGGCGAACCGGAATAACCTCTGCCGGCCCCAACACGGGGACCTCCGGCTCTGGTTCCGGTTCCGGTTCCGGGCTCATATCAGCCGGACGCGTCCAACCCAGTTTCTTGTCTTCCTCGCCGAACCAGGGGTCTGGCTCGACGGGAAAGGCGTCGGACTCTGACTCGGTCGACGGCTCGACCGGTTGCGGCTCATCAGAAACGGCCGGATCCTGATTCGGTTCGTCACCGGCTATCTCAACCACATCGACGGTAAGTGGAGGCGACTGCTTGCTTGAGTCCGCCAGCGGACGCACCTCGCCTGGATCCACCGGCTCCGTCGACGCCGTGAGAGATTCGGGATCCACCACATTGAACTGCGCCAGGTCGAACTCGGCGAAATCGGCCTCTTCCACCTCGATGCCGTAATCCTCGACCTCCAGGGAATCCTCATCATCCATCGGCCAGGGCGTTGGCGCCGCAGGGACCGGGGTCCTTACCTCATCCGGCGTTGACTCAACATCCGGGACCGAGCGTTCCTGGGCGGGGGCGTCCGATCCACCCAAAGCCGCCAATAGCTCGCTCTCAGCCGCGACCGGGAAACCCTCTCGATACCGCTCCAGCATGGCGTTGAGTCGATCGATGGTGCGATAGAGCAGTTTGACCGCCTCGTCTTCCGGGCTGATTCGACGGTCCCGAAGGGATTTGACGAAGCTCTCGGTCTCATGCGTGAGATCGCCCATATTGCGGGCCTCAGCCATCCGAGAGCTGCCCTTGAAGGTATGCAATTCCCGCAGCATCGCATCCAGCAGCGCGTCGTTGCCGCGGTCATTGGACCAACGGTCGAGTAACTGGTCCATCCGCTCCAGGATTTCCGCGCCTTCCTCAACAAATACCTGCAACAACCCGGCATCCAAGTTGGCCGGTTGATCCAAACGCTCCTCGGCTTGCACGGCTGCTTTGGGAACCGGTGGGGTTTCAACCTCCTCCGACTGTTCCATGCGCTGTGCCAACTCATGGACTTCTTGGTTGATGCGTGCAACCAATTCCTGATGATCGGGCAAAGGCGCCTGTGAATCGCCCAAGGCCGCCAGCACGGCCTCCATCGCCTGCATACCGGAACGGAATAACCGAAAACGGTTCGAATCCATCACGAAGCCACCGGCCAGCATGATACGGGCAATCCGGTCCAAACCCCGTGAGATGATCGATATTCCGGGCGCCTGCGCAATCTCCGCACTGCCCGTTAGGGTGTGCAACGCGCGTGCGAGATCGTCACTGATAGTCACATCGTCAGACTCGGCGATCTCGGACCCGAAAAAGGACTGCAGCGTGTCCAGATGAGTGCGGGTTTCACGGTGGAAGATCTCATAGAGCTGAGGATCCATCCGGGGCGAATCGGCCGTCTCGGGATCTGGTAACGGCGCTTGCTCGACCGGTGCCGGCGGCTGTGGAGGCTGAACGATCTCCTCCGCGGGCAACTGGCCGCCGGGCTTGGCGAGGGCGTTCGCCCGTTGCACGAGGCCATTCACATCACAAACGTCAGTCGACTTGCCCTTGAGTCGAGAGAGCAACTCCGGCAACACAGCGATGGCCTGGGCGACAGTTTCGACAATCGGAGGGCCTGTGGGCACGATCTGGTCGATGACCTTGTTGAGTAAATTCTCCACAGCCCAAGCAAATTCGCTGATTTGCTCAGCCCCCACCATTCGACCACTACCTTTCAGGGTATGGAAGCTGCGACGGACGGCCACCAACGCTTCCAGATCCTCGGCGTTATCTCGCCAGCGTGGAAAATACTGCTCCAGCGTCTCGTGGACTTCTTCGGCTTCCTCGAGAAATACCTCCAAAATCTCCGGATCAACAGCCGGCGACGGGCGTGCCGCGGGCGAGGGCGGCTGGTGGGCCGGGGCGGCCACTTCCGCTGGTGCCCGGTCGAGCGCGACTTCAGGTTGAGCCGGCGAAGCATCAGAAACCGGTGATGCCCCCGACTCCGGGGTCGGCTCGTCGAGCGCCAGCGCCGGATGTTCGGCGGTATGCTCCATCGGATCGTCGCAGACGATCTGTTCTTCCAATAAATCGACGTAGCCTTCGGTAGTATCCAACACCGCTTCGGCGTTGTGATGGCCGCTTTGCAGTGCATCCAGGTAATACTCGATGCTGACCACGGCATCGGCGATCACCTGCAACGTGTCGGCCGCCGGTGTGGTGCCCACAGGTACCGATCGCTGGAGATACTCGTGCAATGCGCGCAGCAAAGCCACCGGCCGCGTAAGGCCCAGCATCTCCATCGCGGCGCGAATTTGTCGCAATAGCCGCGCCGCCTCGGTCAAATGCTCCGGCTGGTTCGGATTGTCCAGATACTCGACGATGGCTTCCTGCGTGCGCGTCATATTGAGCGTCGATTCGCGCAACAAGGCCTGCGCCGCTTGGCGCGTCTGTGCATCGCTGTGCGGCTCGTCAGAACCGGTCAGCCCACGCAGCGACTCAGCTTCCAGATTCCCCTCGACACGAAGTAGCGCTTCGGCGACATCGAACAATCGAGACTCATTGGCCCGCTCTTTGCCAGCGGCGACCGGTGCGAGCTTCTCCACTTGGCTCATCAGCTCGGAACTAAGATCCTCGCGGTTGAGAATCACAAAGGTGTTGGCCATCCGCCGCAGCGTCTCGACCAACGGCGCCAGCTCGTCAGGCGCCGAGTTCTGCACGCGGAGGAAAACATCCAAGGACTCCTTCACGCCGACCAAGTCTTCGTTAATGGCTGCAATGACACCGCGAAGATCCTGCACGCTGGGCTGAGAAAGATTTTCTCGAAAATGCGCGACGGTATGCGCGTCCGGGACAACATCGTCCAAGCCGTACGTGGCCCGTATCTCGCTCGCCTTGGGTCCGGCAGCGCGATGGAAAATCACCTGGTACAACATGGCCGACAAGGTCGCTTCAACAACGCCCTTGTCGGTGACCGACCCGCCGCCTTCCGCCAGACCTTTAATGATGCGATCGATGCGACCCACCAGCTGTTTGGTTGAAATGTCGGGCTGGATATCGCCACCGATAACGCCTTCGAAAAAACCTTGAGCCACCCACCACAAACGGTAGGTCGCAGGATCACTCGAGGCCGCCTGCAACTGCTCGGCGATGCGCGCCATAGCAGCCATCGGCGCCGATCGTTCCGGCTGGCGAATCCAAGCGAGAAGGGCTTGCTGATATCCTGTCCGCAGATCGGCGGCCCGCCGATCCGGCAGTGGCTCGACCGCTGCTGGGGGCAAAGGCAGCGTGTCGGCATTGAGGCGTCCACCACAGGTAGCGAGGAAAATATCGACTTCCGACAGCGGTGGTTTCTTGGCGACCGCGCGCAGGGCGTTGAGTTGTGGCAGCAAGACAGCCGCCACCTCCTGTTCACCCTGCAGTATTTGGTTCAGATAGTGCGGAAACACCATGAGCCCGGCGGCCATGGGTTCATAGATCGATTTGGCGTCCGAGAGCTCGCCGGTAATGACCGCCTTGACGAGCGAATACATCTCGTCGACGAACAGCACCGACACATCCAGTTCGAGCATGCGCAAGGTGCCTGCCACCTGTCGCAAATCGGCGGCGCAGCGCTTTAGCGCATCGACATCGTCGGGCACTTCGACATACTGTTCCAACGCGCCGGCGGCACTGACCAAGGACGCATCAACCTGCGTCTTCACCCAGTGCAGCGAGTCGGATAGCGATTGGCTAATCATCCATCGTACCTCGGGCGGCACCATCCTGGGTGGCGAACACGAATCCCAAGCCGTTTGCCGAATGGTTCGTCAACGGACCTCGGGCGTGCCAAGCGAAGCTCCCTCGCGGTTCCCCTTCCCCATCATTTTTTTGGTTGTTCTTCATTCAGATCGGTCACCTAGCCGGGAAGCTTGAATCCCGCCACCGACCGACGCAGTTCGCTAGACAGTTGTGCCAGACGCCCAATGGATTCGCCGGTGATGCGCGTTCCTTGCTCCGTCTGCTCGGTGGTTTTCTGGATCGCACTCATGTTGCCCGACACTTCCGATGCCCTGCCCGACTGTTGGCGGGCCGCATCGGAGATGCTTTGCACCAAGCTGGCGATCTGATTGGAAACCCGTTCAATCTCATCAAGGGCGTTACCGGCGTCTTCCGCCCGTTTCGCCCCCGCTACCACCCCGGCCGTACTCTTCTCCATGGAGCCCACCGCCTCGTTGGTATCAGCCTGAATGGCATGTACGAGCGCCTCGATCTGGCGTGTGGCGCTGGTACAACGCTCGGCCAACCGTTGAACCTCGTCCGCGACCACCGCAAATCCCCGGCCGGCTTCGCCTGCGGACGAGGCCTGGATTGCAGCGTTCAGCGCCAGAATGTTGGTTTGCTCGGCGATGTCGTTAATCAACTCGACGATGTTGCCAATCTCCTGGGAACTTTCACCCAGCCGTTTGATTCGTTTGGACGTTTCCTGAATCTGTTCACGAATTGTTGTCATGCCTTCAATGGTGCGGCGCACTGCAGCGCTACCTTTGGCCGCCACTTTGACCGAATGCTGCGCCACCTTGGCCGAACGCTGGGCGTTCTCGGAAACGTGCTCGATCGACCGCACCATGGTCTGAATAGACGAAGTTGCCGAACCGATCTGGTCGTTCTGGTGCTCCGTAGCCTTAATCAGCTTGCGGACGATACCCTCACTGTCGTTGGCGGAGGCGGCAACGCGCTCCGCCGTACTGTTAATGGTGCGGACCAAATCACGCAGTGCTTCGACGGCATAGTTCACGGCATCGGCAATCGCGCCCGTAATGTCCTCGGTCACTGTGGCTTGGACGCCCAAATCGCCTTCGGCCAAACTGCCCATTTCATCCAGCAGTTGGAGAATGGCGTCCTGGTTCTTACGATTCTGCTCGCGGGCCGAGCGCAGTAGTTGCCGTATCCGCGCCGTCATCAGATACACGGCCGCGACAATCAACAACAGCGTGATCCCGCCCAGAATCAAGCTGTAAACGGGCTGCATAAAGCGGTTCTGGGCGTGCTGCCGGAATGCCACCGACTGTTGGGCCAAGCCCTGTTGCAGAATGGCCACCTGGTCGGCCAACTCCCGCGATGCCACCGAGGCAGTGCCCAACACGGCGGCATTGGATGCGATGTAGTCCACTTGCTCCGATAAGGGGGGAAACAGTTTGATAAGACGTGCGAGAGTTTCGCGAATCGGACCGTCGGCGGGCACTTTGGTCACGCCCAAAGCGCGATCCCCCTCCGCCAATGCCTGCAACCCCTCACTGAACCGGGCCAGCTGTTCGGTGAGAGCCACGCCCGCACTGGCATCGGGAACCGTGCCTGCAAAAATGGCACTGATCTGATTGTTCATGCGTTGTACCACCGTGGAAAGCCGCAGGACAAAGTTGACCTGACTTGCGGGCACACGCGCGGCCCGCAGCTGATCAACCAAAGTATCCAGATCGTCCAACAACTGGGGGAATAACGCTTCGAATTCGGCTTGGTAAGCCCGGGCGCCGGGCATCACACCTTTGACCTCCATGATCGCGCGAACGCTCGGCGTGGCCTTGGCCCACGTTTCGGCCACCAGATCCACGCGTGCCTGCACTTCCGGTGGCGGCGGGGGCAAGCCCTCGACTGGATCGCCGCCCCTGAGTTTGTTCAGCGTCGTAACAAACTTGTCCACCACCTGCTGAAATTCGATAAAGGTTTGGCGCGCAGCCAACTCATCAGCCACCGCATTCACGGCTTCGAAGCCCCGAGCGCCGATGCGCTCGGCCAGAACTTGCTGCGTGGTGGTGGTCTGCAGATAAGCCTCGTCTTGTCCGGTCAACCGAAATTGGTACACCACACTCGCAGCAGTGGCAGCAACAGAGAGCGCCAGCAACACGAGCAGCACCGCAAAGGGCCGCCCCGTTCTCGCCTCATGTTTCGATTTGGCTGTTGCCCCTGCCATATTGGCTCCTTATCCCAGCGCGGTCGTCATCTCGGGTTTGAGGAACTGACCGCCCTTCACTCAAGTCTTGGCCGAACTCCCGTTTGGGTACGAATAACGGCCGTTATGGGTCATTTTTAAGTCTTTGGCCTACCCAACCGCTTCACGCTGGTCCGATGCATTGGTAAACAAATCATCTTCCACCAGCCGGTAGAAACTGAATACGCCCCACAAATCTTCGCCTTGCCGGTAGCCATAGGCCACGAACGGGCGATAGGGCTCGAGAATCTCGTCGGACCGGTCGACTTTTTGTTTTTGTTCAAACTGGCGAAAGCCCACCACTTCGTCGACCAACAGCCCGGCCGAAACATCCGGGTGCTTGATGACGATCAAGCGCACACCGCGCGCATTGGGCACCGTGAGGCGACCCTCCAACAAACAAGCCAGATCGGTTACCGGTACCAAGCTGCCACGCACGTTTGCAATACCGCGCAACCAAAGTCGTGCGCCGGGCAATCGCGTTAATGCCGGGCAACGAATCACCTCCCGAACCACATCGCGATCCGCCAGCATCCGGGCACCACCGACGCGAAACCCCAGTCCCGTCCAAACGCCCGGCGCATCAGAACCCGACGCCGTCGGACCCGCCAGCTCGCGGCTGCGCCGATCGATCTCGATCAAAGCGGAAAATGGATCCAACGCGATTTCAGCAAGGCGAGGCCGCATCTCAGTTCTCTACCACGGCCTTGATCTTGCGGATCAGTTCAGCCTCGTGGACTGGCTTGACGACGTAGTCGATCGCCCCCTGGCGCAACGCCCAGATACGATCAGTGTCCTGATCTTTGGTGGTCACCATGAGAATCGGGATCGACGCGGTCTGTGAATCTTTGCTCAACTTGCGCGTGGCCTGAAAACCACTCATCCCCGGCATCACCACATCCATCAATATGACGTCCGGATGTTCGGCACGCGCCATCATGATCCCTTCCTCACCGTCATTGGCGACCAGGGTCTCGTAGCCGTGCTTCTGCATGATCTTCTGCAGGACGTATATTTCCGTGGGTGAGTCGTCCACGATTAATATCCGAGCCATTGAATCCCCATCTCCGGTTTATGCCCTTGCTCCGTCAACCCGTGTCCCGCCCTGCCCGCTAGTGCCGGACGTATTGTCGAATCGCACCGACCAATTCATCGCCGGTGAAAGGTTTAGTCAAGTACTCTTCGGAACCCACCAATCGGCCCCGGGCGCGGTCAAACAACCCATCCTTACTGGATAGCAACACCACCGGGACGTCGCGGAACATTTTGTTCTGTTTGATCAGGGCGCAGGTTTGATATCCGTCGAGTCGAGGCATCATGATGTCGGCAAATATGATGTCCGGTTTGCGCTCGGCGATTTTGGCCAGCGCTTCGTAGCCGTCTGTGGCACCCACAACGGTGCACCCCTGCTTCTGCAGAATGGTCTCTGCAGTTCGTCGAATGGTTTTACTGTCGTCGATCACCAGTATCGTCAGGCCGGCCAACTCGCCGCCGGTGTCGTTCCCGTCCGCTTCAGTCATTGCCCGCTCCGAACCATCATCGATAACTTGTTCATGCCCCAAACAACGCCACGTGGCGAAAGAATCTCGATGCGCTCCCGGTCATAACAAAAGTCATCGTCGACAAGCCGGGCTGCGGGGGAAAACTCGATCAACGTCATGCTTCGCGTTCCAAAGCGGAAAGGACTGTCGACAAACCGAAAAACACCCTTATAAAACCGAATGTTACGTCGATACGGAGGCGACATGAGATGAAAAATTCGTGGGATTCCCGGGACGATGCCCGGTATCATAGTCCGACACCGCGGCCATAGCAGGAAAGGTTTCATGATGCCGAGCACTCCCAGAACTGTGCCGAATATGAGCGCCGAGCTACGCAAGCCGGTTTTGCAGATCGAAGCGTTGTTGCTGGAAAAGCAAAGCTTGATCGAGTCTTGGTTCCGCAAACACTGGTTGCACACGCCCCCGCCCTTCTATGCATCGGTCGATCTTCGCAATGCCGGCTTCAAACTGGCGCCGGTTGACACGAATCTTTTTCCGGCAGGCTTCAACAATCTCGATTCGTCCTGCCATCCGCTTTGTATTCAGGCCGTTCAACGAGCCATCGAGCGCCATTGCCCAACCGGTCGAAACATCTTGATCGTGCCCGAGAGCCACACCCGGAATCTCTATTATCTAGAGAGCTTGGCCGCTTTGGCGTCCATCGTTGAGCGGGCCGGCTTCGATGTACGTATCGGCTCCTTATTGACAGACTTGAACGGAGCCCAGACCATCGATTTGCCCTCTGGAAACCAGGTCACACTGGAACCACTGGAACGTCACGGCGACCGCTTGAGCGTGAACGATTTCCAGCCCTGCATGATTCTGCTGAACAACGACTTGTCGAAGGGAAATCCGGCAATATTCGCCGGGCTCCAACAGCCCATTCAGCCACCGCCGGTCCTGGGTTGGACTCAGCGAACCAAATCGGGACATTTCGAGATCTACCGCGAAGTTGCCGAAGAGTTCGCCGATCTGGTCGGCATGGACCCCTGGTTGATCGATCCGTTTTATCGCAGTTGTGGCCGAATCGATTTTCTCAAGCGCGAGGGCCTCGATTGTATGGCCCATAACATCTCCAGCATGTTAGAGATGATCGGAGAAAAATATCGTCAATATGGGATCGACAAAGTGCCGTTCGTCATCGTCAAGGCCGACGCCGGCACCTATGGCATGGGGATTATGACGGTGACCGAACCCGACGACATCTACCGTCTCAGCCGAAAACAGCGAACCAAAATGAGCTCGGCCAAAGAAGGATTATCGGTCGACCGCGTGCTGATCCAAGAAGGCGTCTACACGGAAGAAACATGGGGGGAGAACGGGGCGGTCGCCGAACCGGTGGTGTACATGATCGATAACGCGGTGGCCGGCGGATTCTATCGGGTTCACGAAGAGCGCGGACCCAACGAGAACCTCAATGCACCGGGCATGCGTTTTCAGCCGCTCGCCTTCGGCGAATCCTGTATCACACCGGACAAGCACTTAGACCCGGATGCTGAACCGAATCGATTTTATGCCTATGGCGTGATCGCCCGCTTGGCCCTGATCGCGGCGGCCCGAGAGTTGGCGACCAAAACCTGAAGCATTCAGCGCGAGGAGATCTTGTCATGAGCATCCGTGTCGGGGTCGTAATGGACCCGATCGCCCATATCAAACCGCATAAAGACACCACGTTGGCCATGCTCCTGGAATGTCAGCGGCGCGACTGGAACATGCGTTACATGGAGCTCGACGACCTCTACTTGAATGATGGAAAGGCTTTTGCCCGACAACGCCCGCTGCAAGTCCGCGACAGCGACCGCGACTGGTTCGAATTGGGCGAACCCGACGAAAGCCCGTTGAGCGATCTGGACGTCATCCTGATGCGGAAAGATCCGCCGTTTAACATGGAATATATCTACGCGACCTACATCCTGGAACGAGCCCAAGCCGAAGGCGCCTTGGTGGTCAACCGGCCCGAGAGCCTCAGGGACGTCAGTGAAAAGGTCTACACCGCCTGGTTTCCCCAGTGTTGCCCCCCCACCTTGATTACACGCGACATGGGCCGATTGCGCCATTTCGTTCACGAACAGCAAGAAGTGGTCGTCAAACCTCTGGACGGGATGGGTGGCGCTTTCATATTTCGAATCACACACGGCGACATGAACACCGGCGTGATCCTGGAAACACTCACCGACCACGGCCGACGCTATGCCATGGCACAACGGTACATTCCCGCGGTACGAGAGGGTGACAAACGCATTTTGCTAATTGACGGCGAACCGGTTCCGTATGCGCTGGCGCGCATTCCGGCTGCCGGCGAAGCGCGTGCCAACCTGGCGGCCGGCGGAACCGGAGAAGGCCGTGAACTCACCGAGCGCGACCGATGGATCTGCGAGCAGGTCGCCCCCATACTTAAGAAGAAAGGGCTGCTCTTCGTGGGCCTGGACGTGATCGGTGACTACCTCACCGAAATCAACGTCACCAGCCCAACCTGCGTGCGTGAGCTGGACCGGCAATATGGCATCACTATCAGCGCCCGATTCATGGACGCCATTGAGCAGCGGCTGGGCGCGTGACGGTCTGTGTCCCCTCATCTTTCCGGATGACCTCTACGCAATGGATCACAACAGACTGTCCGCCACTGGCCGATAACCCGCGTGGACAGACATCCACTTGACCCATGAGTACTTTGATTCGCGAACCGGCAACCCCACCAGCCACAGTCGAAATCGGTAGCGGTGATCGCTTAGCGACCACGTTGTTCTTTGCCGCTCTGCTGCACGGCTTGGTGATCCTCGGTATTGGCTTTTCCGGCGAACCGGTGCGCATGCCGTCCGCCCTAAATTCGAAGCTCGAGGTCACGCTCATCAAAGGACAGAGCGGCGAGACGCCCGACGATCCCCAGTACCTAGCGCAGATCGACCAAACGGGCTCCGGCAACACCGAAGAGATGCGACGCCCCCGCGGTGCGATGCAAAGTCAGTCAGTGGTGGAAAACGAAGGCATTCCCGACGCCAACGACGTCCTCAGCGAACTGGCGGCGAGCGAAGAAAATCCCGATCCCAACACCCCCGAAGACCTCCCCAGCCCGAGCAGCGAGCAAATTCTCACGCAAACTGCAGACGATCGCCGGGAGATGGACTCGAGCCCCCAAACCAGCGCCGCAGATCGCAGCCAAAGCACGCGGGTGGCGCGGTTAATCCTGCAAAGCGCCGACAATCTGGATCTGAGCGCCGAGAACACGCCCGAAGCGCTGACCACGGCCAAGCAACCCCGTGTCAAACGCATTGCCGTCAACACCAAATCGAATGTCTACGCGCCCTATCTTTACTATTGGCGTCTGAAAATCGAGGAAGTGGGCAACCTCAACTTCCCCGACGAGGTGCTCCGTCAAGGCCTGCACGGTGATGTCACGGTGGAAGTCTCGATCAAACAGGACGGCAGTTTGGAGCAAGCCCGGGTGGTGGTGCCGTCCCCACATCGTCTGCTCGACGACGCGGCACTACGAATCCTGTATCTGGCGGCACCCTTCGCGCCGTTTTCCGAGGAAATGCGCGCGGAAGCCGATACGGTTCGGTTCGTGTGGAAATGGCGCTTCCTACCGGGCGACGATGGCACCCCCCGCGGCACGGGCAAAGTCTACGCCGACTCCTAATCGGCGCATCCAAGCGGGACATCGATGGCTTGTCAGTGCCAGAAACGCCCCCTACTATGAGCCTATGCCCGAATCGCACTTTCTCATCAACCAATATCTGATCGCCATGCCGGGACTGGCAGACCAGAACTTCGCCAACACCGTCACCTACGTCTGCGAACACAGCGAAGACGGTGCCCTTGGCATTGTGGTCAACCGTCCCTCCGAGTTGCACCTGAGCGATCTGATGCGGCAGATGGATCTGGACCCGCCGGCCAACGAACGTTTCGATCCCATCATTTTTCATGGGGGGCCGATGAGCCCTGAGCGCGGTTTTGTGTTACACCCGCGCGAGTACGAATGGGAAGCGACCATCCACGTCAGCGGTGATGTCAGCGTCAGCAGTTCCCGGGATGCACTGATCTCCATTAGCCGTGGTGATGGTCCCAAAGACTATCTGATTTCATTGGGGTACGCCGGATGGGGCCCGGGTCAGCTGGAACAGGAAATTTTGAGCAATGCGTGGCTCAATGTCCCCGCAAAAACCGAAATCATGTTTCAAACACCCGCCACGGAACGATGGCAAGCTGCGGCCGCGTTAATCGGTATCGATCTCGATCGACTCAGCAGCGACGCCGGTCATGCCTGAAACTCAAAGCACCGGGACCATAACGACCGTGCTGGGCTTCGATTACGGCCGCAAACGGATCGGGGTGGCCGTCGGCCAAACCCTGACCGGTTCGAGTCGTGCCCTGACCGTCCTGAAGAACGACGGCAACCCTTCATGGCAGTCGATTCAGGCACTCATCCAAGAGTGGTCACCCAACGCCCTGGTGGTGGGCCTGCCCCTGTTGGCTGACGGCACCCGGGGAGACATGGCCAAGGCGGCGCAACGATTCGCTCGCACCTTGGCGGAAAAAACCGGCTTGCCAGTGACAACCGTCGATGAGCGCCTGACCAGCTGGGAAGCGGATCACGCTATTCGGGAGAGCAAGGAGCGCGCCGACCGTGATGCCGTCGCCGCCAGTTTGATCGTGGCCACCTATCTGCAGGGCCGCGCATGATTCTCCGGGATGCCAACGCCGTCCACCGGCTGATTACGAACATGGCTGAGGCCATCGCCGAGCGGTACCGCAATGAACCCGAACCACTGTTGATAGGCATCCATACCGGTGGTTTGTGGGTTGCATCGGAGCTTTACCGACTCCTGGCCGAGCCGTTGCGTTTGTCCGATCCCTTGGGCAGCCTGGATATCAGCTTCTATCGCGATGATTTTGCGCGAATCGGTGTTCATCCCGAAGTCAAACCGTCCCACCTTCCGTTCTCGGTCGACGAGCGGGAAATCATCCTGGTTGACGATGTCCTCTACACCGGTCGTACGGTCCGGGCCGCCATGAATGAAATTTTCGACTATGGACGGCCCGCGGCCATCCGGCTTGCTGTTCTGATCGATCGCAACGGCCGCGAACTGCCCATCGCCGCAGATGTGGTCGGCGAACACTACTCGCCCGCGCCCGACGAACACATTAAACTGATCGGACCTTCGCCACTTGAAGTGCGCCTGAAGCACGCGCACGGTTGATCAAGGCTGCAATCAAATCACATGAGTCGACAAGTCGATGAAACAGGGCACCTGCGCCATTTGTTGAGTATCAATGGCCTGGACCGCCAACTGATCACGGCCATCTTAGACACTGCAGCCTCGTTTATGTCCGTCACCGAGCGGGCAGTCAAGAAAGTGCCCCTGTTGCGCGGAAAAACCGTCGTCAACTTATTTTTCGAGCCCAGCACGCGTACCCGCATGACCTTCGAGCTGGCCGCCAAACGGCTGTCCGCCGACGTGCTGAATCTCGATGTGGAACACTCGTCGACACGCAAGGGCGAAACCCTGCTCGATACCTTGCGCAATCTGGAAGCCATGCACATGGACATGCTGGTGGTCCGCCACGCCGAAAGCGGAGCCGCTGACTTTTTCGCGCAATACTGCGCACCCCATGTCGCCGTTTTGAACGCCGGTGACGGCCGCCACGCGCACCCCACGCAAGCACTGCTGGATGTTTTCACCATTCGGCGCCACAAACCGAATTTCGAACAACTCACCGTCACGATCGTCGGTGACGTATTGCACTCCCGTGTGGCCCGCTCCCAGATTCAGGCGCTTCGGACACTGGGCGTGCCGAACATCCGAGTGGTCGCCCCGCGTACCCTGTTGCCCACCGGCATCGAACACATGGGCGTGGAATCCTTCGACCATTTAGAACCGGCCCTGAAAGACTGTGATGTGATCATCGCCCTGCGACTGCAACGCGAGCGCATGGTGGGCGCACATTTACCCAGCGAAGCCGAATACTTTCACTACTACGGACTCACTCACGAGAAGCTGGCCCTGGCCAAACCCGATGCCGTCGTCATGCATCCCGGGCCGATCAACCGCAACGTTGAAATCGCCTCCGATGTGGCAGACGGCCCCCGCTCACTGATCCTGGAACAGGTATCAAACGGCATTGCCGTCAGAATGGCGGTGATGGCGATGGTGCTCGGCCATCGCACACCCGCGCCGGAGATCGCCTCGTGAACCGGATCACCGTACAGGGGGGGCGCGTCATCGACCCGGCAAACCAGGTCGACCAGATACAGGATGTCCATATCGCCGATGGAAAAATCGTTGCCTTGGGTGCGCGGCCGGACGGTTTCACGACGGATCGGATGATAAACGCCGAAGGGCGGTGGGTGATCCCGGGTTTGGTGGAGTTATCCGCACGACCCGCCTCATTGGCAGCGGAATCCCACGCCGCGGTGGCCTCGGGAGTCACCACGCTGTGTATCCCACCGTCAGCCAAACCCTGTATCGACACCCCCGCCGAGGCGGAACTTTTGTATCTGCGCGGCCGACAAAGTGACGCCGCCCGTGTCTATGTGATCGGGGGCTTGACCCAAAACCTCGATGGGGAGCGGTTGACTGAGATGGGCGCACTGGCGGCGGCCGGCTGCGTGGCTTTGAGCAACGATCGACGACCGGTCACCAATACGCTGGTATTGCGGCGGGCATTGGAGTATGCAGCCAGCCACGGACTGACCGTGTTGTTATACGCCAAAGATCCCTGGCTCCACCAACAAGGCTGCGCCCACGAAGGGCCCATCGCATCACGGCTGGGACTGCCCGCGATCCCCATCGCCGCGGAAACCGTCGGCCTGGGTCGCGACCTGGCACTGGTGGAACTGACCAAAGCGCGGGTGCATTTTTGCCGGCTCTCCAGCAGTGAAGCGGTTGAGATGATTCACGCAGCCCGCGATCGTGGGCTGCCCGTCAGTGCCGATGTCGCCATTCATCATCTTTATTTTTGCGATGAAGATTTGGATGGTTACGACCCCAACTTCCGTGTCGACCCGCCGCTTCGCAGCAGCAACGACCGGGATCGCCTGCGCCGAGGCGTTGCTGAGGGAACCTTGTCTGCCATTTGTTCCGATCACGAGCCGTTAGGTGATGACGCCAAACGAGCACCATACCCCCAAGCTTTGCCGGGTATCTCCGGAATCGAAACCTTGCTTTCGCAGACCCTGGCCCTGGCCAAACACAACTTGATGCCGCTGAGCACCGCCATTGCCCGGGTCACCTGTGACCCCGCCGCGATTCTCGGCTTGGAGCTGGGTCACCTCGCGGTCAGCGCCGCCGCCGATCTGTGCGTGATCGACCCTGATCGACAGTGGTCGTTTTCAGTGGAATCTCAGCGCAGTGCCGGACACAACTCTCCGCTCATCGGCCGGACCATGACGGGGGTGGTCACCCACACGCTGGTCGGCGGACACTTGGTTTATCAACACGAGGGATAGGACGAGAACATGGCTTCGGATCGCCGTTCCCGCGGAACCATTCACCTGGAAACCGCCGAAGTGGTCGCCCACACGCACCACGAAGGCGACCAACACACGCTGGTGCTGCACGCACCGAATTGCGCGCAAAAAGCGCAACCGGGAATGTTCGCCCACCTGCAATGTGATCCCGCCACCGCCATGCGCCGTCCATTGTCGATCATGCGGGTCTCTCCGGACCAGGGTTGGGTGGAATTCCTATATAAATCCGTGGGCCACGGCACGCGGCAACTGAGCCAACGGCGGCCGGGCGAGACCCTGAGCCTGCTCGGCCCCATCGGAACACCGTTTAGCATGGAACGCTCGCGCCCGCGCCCGCTGCTCCTGGGTGGCGGTGTCGGCATTCCACCCATGGTCTTTTTGGCCGATCATTTCCGGCGCGACCGGGAACAGTGGACGCCCCTGGCCATTTTCGGCTCGGAAGTCCCGTTCCCATTCACCCTGCGCCCATCCCGGATCCTATTGCCGGAGATGCCGTCAGACGTCATCGCCGCCATGCCGATGCTGGAAGACTGGGGCGTGCCCTCGCGACTAACCAGCACCCAAGGCTATCAAGGGTGCCACAACGGGTATGTCACCGACCTCGCGCGGTATTGGCTTCACGCTTTGGATTCCGACCAGCGGCGTGAGGTGGAAGTTTATGCCTGCGGCCCCACGCCGATGTTGGCCGCAGTGGCGGCTCTGGCGCGCGAATTCGTCTTGCCCTGCCAAGTGGCCCTGGAGGAATTCATGGCCTGCGCCGTGGGCGGATGCGCCGGTTGCGTGGTGGAGATCCAAACCCCCAGCGGCCCGGCGATGAAACGGGTCTGCGTCGACGGACCGGTGTTCGACGCACACGCTGTATTCCCATCGACAGCAAAATGACCCAGGTCAAACGACACACTTACACGTTACCGTATTAATAAACGCTGATGTCACCGTTGATCCATGTGCGGACAAGAACGGCGGCTAAACTGTGATCGAAGCGAAGCAACGACAAGAGAGAACGTGATGGATCCGGTGAAATTATATCAAGGACTTAGGCAATACCTACGAGTTTCTTATGATCTAAGCGAGGTGGAAGGATCGGAAATCGACGTGGGAGAGGATTTTGCAGTGAAATTCCGCCTCACCAATGACGCGCCGAGCCCCATCGGCGATTCCAACCCCATCGTGGTGTTCAAAAATCCACGCATCGTGGTCTCCGCGACGGATTTCGCCACACCCCTCGCCGAAGGCGAGCCGACAGCCCCGATAACGGTTGCGTTCGACAAAGACAATCTCCGCCCCGGCGAATTCACTTTCGCGGAAGTCAAAATGCGTGCGATCGCCAATATGGGAGGGCTGGAGGATACGTTCCGACACGAGCAAGTGGCCAAAGCCAAAATCTATGCGGATCTGGATCTGGAGCTGTTTTTCCAGATGCGTTATAGCAAAGCGGTGTTTGAGGAAATCCACGCCAAGCGTTAGTGCCCGGACGGCGATTGCGCAGATGCACAATCGCCGCATCATTCGAAACGTTGCAGGCGGACCAAAACCTCATCGGGGCTAATCTGGCGCAAGCAGTTGGTGTGACCCAGCGGGCAACGGCGCTCGAAGCACGGGCTGCAATCCAAATGTAGCCAGATGGTTTCCGCCTGTGGCGCCAGTGGCGGCGTGTAGTCGGGTGTGGAGGAGCCGTAAATGGCCACCAGCGGCACACCGACTGCACCGCTGACGTGCATCAATCCCGAATCGTTGGTCACCACGCGCCGACAGGCTGCCAGAAGATCGACGGCATCGACGAGTTGAGTCTGCCCGCACAAATTGCGCGCGCCATCACCGGCTAACTGAGCGACGCGTTCCCCAAGCGCAGTTTCTTTCGGCGAGCCGAACACCCACACCCGATCCCCCATGGCAATGCGCCGCTTGGCCAAGTCGGCGAAATACTCAAGCGGCCATTGTTTGGCGGGACCGTACTCGGCCCCGGGTATCAGCGCCGTGACGGACCCTGCCGCGTCGGCCGACAATCCCAGGCAATCGATCAGCCGCCGCTGATTTTCCGTGTCCACCTGCAGTGCGGGTGTCGGAATGGGAATGGGCAAATCTTCATCCGCGGCCAAACCCAGATTCACAAAACGCTGCACGGTCTGGGTCAGACGCTTCTTGTCGAGTGGGCGGATATCGTTCAACAAGCCCCGGCGTAACTCCCCGAGATAACCGGTCCGCCGCGGTATGCGCGCGAAAAAGGGCGTAATGGCTGACTTGAACGAGCGAGGCAAGACAATGGCCTGGTCATATTGGCGGGCGCGAAGCCGACGACCGAGATCCCGGCGCACGGAAAACTGAAACTGGCCGTGCCCCAACGGCATCTCGATGCCCGCGCGCACTTCCGGCATCCGCGCGAGCAGCGGCAAAGACCATTTGGGGGCCAATACGTCGATGGCGACACCGGGGTGCCGAGCGCGCAGCGTTTTAAACAACGCTTGGGCCATCACCATATCGCCCACCCAGGCCGGCCCTACCACCAGGATGGCCGAGGCTTTGACTTCCGATTCAATCATGGGCCGCGCGGGCATCTAACCATTGCAGGTAGGCAGGGACACCTTCCTCGACCGTCAAAAAGGACTGATCGTAGCCCACCGCGCGCAAGGCACTGATGTCGGCTTCGGTGAAGCTCTGGTAACGCCCTTTGAGATGGTCGGGGAACGGAATGTAGCGAATCTTACCGCGTTCGTGATAGCCGACCACCGCCCGCCCCACATCGTTAAAGGTTTGGCTGCGACCGGTGCCCACATTGAAAACGCCGGATCGGTCCGGATGGGCCCAGAACCACAAGTTCACACGCACCACGTCGTCGACGTGGATAAAGTCCCGGCGCTGTTCGCCATCGCCGTAGCCGTCACAACCGGCGAACAGCCGGGCCTCGCCGGAATCCAAAACCTGCTGATGTAGATGATACGCCACGCTGGCCATGCTGCCCTTGTGCTGTTCTCTGGGACCATAGACATTGAAGTAGCGAAAACCGGCAATCTGCGACCGCGCGTCCGATAGCTTTCGGCGAACATACTGGTCGAATAGAAACTTGGAGTAACCGTAGACATTCAAAGGCGCTTCAAAGGCGCGATCTTCTTTGAAAGTGGGTCCGGCGCCGTAAACGGAAGCGGACGATGCATACAAAAAGGGGATACTGTTGCCAAGGCAATACGCCAACAGCCGCTTAGAATAGGCGAAGTTGGTATCCATCATGTAGGCACCATTCCACTCGGTGGTATCCGAGCACGCACCCTGATGAAAAATCACTTCAATATCCCGATACCGGCCCGCGTCCAGGCCCGAGATAAATGCGTCTTTGTCTTCGTAGTCCTGAATGTTGCAGTCGGTGAGATTGACGAACTTGGTGCCATCGCGCAGATCGTCGACGACCAGGATGTCTTCCCGCCCCTGATCGTTCAGTGCCCGAACCAAATTGCTTCCGATGAATCCGGCTCCGCCGGTGACGACAATCATGGATGTAGATCCCCTTTGGCCTCTGGAGTCTTATTCAAAATCTGCCGGTATATCGCGAGGTAACGCTGGGCCATCACACCAGGCTGAAAAGACTCCGCCACTGTCCGTGCGCGGTCGCCAAACGCCTGGCGCAGTGCGGAATCATGGTACAGATCGGACACAGCCTCAGCCAAAGCGGGTCCGTCTCCGGGCGGCACCAATCGTCCATTATCGCCGTCAGCGATCAACTCGGGTATCCCGCCAACGCGGCTGGCCACAATCGGCAAACCGAAGGCCATGGCATCCAGCAGAATCGAACCCAAACCCTCCTCGCGCGACGGAAAGACGAACATATCCATCACCGCCAGGTAATCGCCGACATTGTTGACGTACCCTTCGAAGACCACATTGTCCAGCCCGGCTGCCTGCGCCCGCAAGCCGGCGGCATCCGCGCCATCCCCGATCAGTAGGAAAATCATCTTCGGACAGGTGGTTTTCAACCGGCGTGCAGTCTCGATCAGTACCGACTGACCCTTGTGTTTGTCCACCAGCGCGCCCACGTGCCCCACCACAAAGCGGCGATCAAACCGCCTACGCAGTTCTGCCAAGCGCGCCGCATCGGTTTCCAACGCACTGCTGGCGGAGGGAATCACCGGCGGATCTAGCCGCGCATCATAGTGTAGGAGGGTGTCGCGAACGGCCTGGGATATGGCGACCACCGATGCGGCATTGAGGTAGACCGACCGGGTGAGCCGATTCGATTTCAGGGGATTGGGCACCCGCCGGGTGACCACATAGGGTAAACGGCGAAGGCGGTGCATTTGATAAGCCAGATGCGCCGCCTTGGCTTCATGTGCGTGGACGAGCTCGCACGCGGTGCGGCGCAGTGCCTGCCGAAAGAAGGGACGATTTGCCTCACGACACGCCAGCTCCGGGACGTCCGCCAGCCGGGTGGTCAGAGGTTCGCCGGCGCGCGCAATCAATGTCTGCTGGATGCCTCGCGCCGCCAAGGCCCGAATCAGCAACTCAGTTTGTCGCTCGCCGCCGCGATAACCGCGCGCCAGATTGATATGGCAAACATGCACCGTTCAGCAACCGGCGAGCGAACCGCCTGCTCAGTCCACCAAACGAAAGACGGCGCCGCAGTAAATGCATCGCGCCTCGTCGCCCGCATGCTTTAGCGGAATGTAAACCCGAGGATGGCCGTTCCAGAGACTGGCGCCGGGCACCGGACAGTAAATCGGCAAGTCAGCGTGAGTCACCTCGTAGGTCGTCTCGGCCGCCGGTTGCTTGTCCCCGACACGCGGTTGTTCAACGTTCAGTTCGCCCGCCTCACTCACCTTCGCTCTCTCCAGATCCGTTTAACTTTGGCCCGTATGATGGGTCTTGCTTAGGACCGCACATAACTTAACCAGTCTTGATGGCCTTCGTGGCGACCATAGACCGCATCGAAATAGCGCGCTTGTAGCCGCTCGGTTACCGGCCCGCGCCGCCCTTCGCCGATGATCCGGCCGTCCAATTCCCGTATGGGCGTGACTTCGGCTGCGGTTCCGGTGAAAAAGGCCTCGTCAGCGATATAGACTTCGTCCCGCGTAATACGTCGCTCCCGAACGGAGATACCCATTTCGGCAGCCAGTTCAAACAAGGTCCGTCGCGTGATGCCATCCAGGGCCGATGTCAAATCCGGCGTATGCAACTCACCATCGCGCACCAGAAATATGTTCTCTCCGCTTCCTTCAGCCACGTAACCCTCCGGATCCAACAGAAGCGCTTCATCGCAACCGGAAGCCAGCGCTTCATTCAAGGCCAACATGGAGTTCATGTAGTTGCCGTTGGCCTTGGCCTTGCACATGGTGACATTCACGTGGTGACGGGTGAACGAGGAGGTTCTCACGCGCAAGCCTTTCTCCAAGGCTTCGGCTCCCAAATAGGTGGGCCAGGTCCAGGCCGCGACCATCACGTGGACGCGCAGATTATCGGCTCGAAGCCCCATGCCTTCCGAACCCAGAAACGCCATGGGACGAATGTACGCCTCGTCCAGATTGTTCTCTCGAATAACCGCTTTTTGCACCTCCGCCAGACAATCGCGGTCAAACGGCATTTTCAATCCGAGGATATGGGCGGAACGGAACAAACGTTCGTTGTGTTCGCGAAGGCGAAAAATAGCCGTCCCCTGCGCTGTTTTATACGCCCTGACGCCCTCGAATACGCCCATTCCGTAATGTAGCGTGTGCGTTAAAACGTGCACCTTGGCATCTCGCCACGGCACCATTTCACCATCTAACCAGATGACCCCGTCGCGGTCACTCATCGATGTCGAAGCCATTGTTATCGAACCTTGTCTACGGTAAATCCCCCCGCCGCCCAGGGGTGTTCAGCTGCTGGAGGCGATGATTCGTTCCCAGATCGTCATGACCAGCTCGCGCTCGGCGCTCATTTCCGAGTCTTTGACGATCGCCGGCCGCCCCTCTAAGTTCAGCGCGTGCAGGCGCAACCGAAAATGCCGATAGGCATCGGCCAAGTGCTCACAGGCTTGTGCCGACATGAGACCCTCGGCAGCGAACGTTTCCAGTATTCGGATATTGTCGGTATATCGCAGGACCGCCGGATGGGTGTGGGCCCAATTCAAAACACCGTATTGGACCATAAATTCGATGTCCGCGACACCACCCGCGCCCTGTTTGATATCCCAAAATCCGGCTTTGCTCTGATCCAGGGTTTCCCGCATGCGCGCCCGCATGTCGCGCACATCATTGCGAAGGGACTCACTATCCCGACGGCGGGAAAGAATCTCAGCCCTCACCGCCTGAAACCGTGACACCAAAGACGGTGCTCCGGCGACCATCCGGGCTCTCACCAAGGCTTGATGCTCCCACGTCCAGGCGTCGCGTCGTTGGTAGTCGGCGTAGCCATCAATGCTGCTGACCAGCAGCCCCGAACGCCCGCTCGGCCGCAGGCGTGTGTCGACGTCGTATAGAAAACCCGATGGCGTAGGGGTTGAAATGAAGTGAATCAGACGTTGGGTCAGGCGCGCGAAGAAAACCGCGTTGTCCACCGCCCGGGTACCGTCGGTTTCCTGCTGGCCGCCGGCGCTGTCATGAAGAAAGACCAAATCCAGATCGGACCCGTAACCCAACTCGATTCCACCGAGCTTGCCATAGGCCACGATGCCGAACTGCGCGGTTCGTGCGCGCTCCGCTTCCAGACAGCGCGGTCGCCCATAGCGCTGGACCAGATCGGCCCACCCCAGCAGCAAGACCTGCCGAAGAATGACTTCCGCCAGATCCGTCAGGTGGTCGCTCACGCGCATCACCGGCAGATGACCACCGATGTCCGCGGCTGCCACCCGCAGCACGTTGATTTGGTGGAAATGTCGGAGCGTCTCCATCTGCTGCTCAAGATCGCTCGTTTCGGCCATCATCTCAGCCAGCTCACGCCCCAGACCAGCCCGATCAGGCGGCCGATATAAGGCGCGTGGATCGAGCAGCTCATCGAGCAGAATCGGATGCGCCGCCAGATAGTCGCTGATCCACGGGCTGGTGGCGCAAAGCCGAACCAACTGAGATCGCGCCATGGGATTTTCCACCAGCAGCGAGAGATAAGGACTGCGCCGGCCAATCGACTCCACAACGTGGATTAGCCGCGCCAGGGCCGTCTCCGGGGATTCGCTACCCGAGGCCTCCAACAGCAACAAAGGCATCAATTGATCGAAACGATGACGGCCGCGGTCGCTCAGGCTCCGGTAAAGCACGCTGTGATGCAAGGCACGCAAACGCTCTTGTACTCGATCGGCGTCGTCGAAGCCGTGCTCGCGCAGGAGTTGACCGGCCTGATCGTCCGCAAGCCGCCCACGCCAGAGCATGTCCAACTCGACCGCCAACTGTTCTTGTTCGTCGGTGCTGCCGTGATCGCCGAAAATTTCGCCGAACTCATCACTGACAACGGCCCGATGGTCAGCCAAATCTTTATCGAACTCTTCCCAGCGCGAATAGCCCATGGCGAAGGCCAATCGAACACGCTCTGTCTCGGAAGAGGGCAAATCGTGGGTCTGCGCTTCGCGAACCTGCTGCAGGCAATTCTCGGTCCGCCGGAGAAAACGATAGGCGTCCGAGAGCAGATCAACCGTTTGAGAGGTCAACACGCCGCGCTCGGCCAACTCATTCAACACCGGCAATAAACGGCGCTGACGTAACTGCGCGTATTGCCCACCTCGAATCAGCTGGAATACCTGGGCGATGAATTCAACTTCGCGAATTCCGCCAGGACCGAGCTTGATGTTCTGCGCCATTCCCTTGCGTCGCACTTCCCGGACAATTAGCGATTTCATCTCGCGCAAGGCATCCAGCGCGCCGAAGTCCAAGTACCGGCGATAAACGAAAGGAGACAAGATCCCCCGTAATCGTTCCACCGCGTAGACGTCCCCTGTGATCGGACGCGCCTTGATCATGGCGTAACGTTCCCACTCACGGCCGTGACGCTGGTAGTACTCTTCCAATGCGGAAAAATGCATCACCAACGGTCCGCTCTCGCCGAACGGACGCAAGCGCGTGTCGACGCGAAAGACGAAACCATCACGGGTGGATTCGGCCAACACCTTAATCAACTGCTGCGCCAGCCGTGAAAAATAGCGCTCGTTGTCCACCGGCCGGGCACCATTTGTTTCTCCCGCGTCGGCATACACGAAGATGAGATCGATATCGGACGAATAGTTCAGCTCGAAACCGCCCAACTTGCCCATTCCCAACACAATCAGTGATTGCGCTTGCCCGTCGGCGTCGAGGGGAACGCCCCACTGGGCTTGCAGGCGCTCATCCAGCCAGCTCAGGCTTTGGCAAATACAAACATCGGCGACATGGGAGAGCGATTCGACGGTTTGCTCCACCGGCACACCGCTGATCGCGTCGCGCCAACTGATGCCGAGATACTGCCGCTTACGAAAAAGCCGCAACGCCGCCATCAGTGCATCGATGTCGGTACATTCCGCCAGAGCAGTCGCCAGCTCTTGCGCTAAATCCGCTTCCGAGGGCGCACGACTCCCCGACCAGGGCGAATCGAGAAACTCAATCAAGCACTCCGGGTGGGCAATGGAAAATGCCGCCAAAGCAGGGCTGCAAGCCCACAGCCGGGTGATCTGCCTCTCGCGACCTCGAAGCGGCGCGGGCACTCCGCCGTCGTGGTCGATGAACGCTTCCCAGAAACGTTCCACTTCCTCGCGCAGTGACAAGGGCAGCGTGGCAATGGATTGGGCTATGTCTTCGGATATCATCAGTACGCTTCAATCGTGCCGAGGCGACGAGCCGTTCAAGTTCGCAGTTGGGCAGCGTCGATGGGCAGTCGCCGAATCCGCTTACCGGTGGCGGCGAATATGGCGTTGCACACCGCCGGCGCGATGGGCGGGGTACCGGGCTCGCCGACGCCACTGGGCGGTTCACGACTGTCCACAATGTGAACCTCCACGCGGGGCATATCCGGCATGCGCAACACTTGGTAAGTGTCGAAATTACCTTGCTCCACGCCCCCATTGCGGATTGTAATCTGACTTTTGAGCACGGCGCTGAGCCCATAGGCCATGCCGCCTTCCATCTGGGCACGAACCGTGAGCGGATTGACCACCTGTCCGCAATCGATGGCAATCACCACCCGATGCACTTTGACTTGCCCGGCCCCGCTCACCGACACCTCGGCCACCTCTGCCACATAGCTGCCGAAGGAATGATGAACCGCGATGCCGCGCCCGTGGCCGGCCGGCAGGGGCTGACCCCAACCGGACTTTTCCGCAGCCAGATTGAGCACCCGGAGGTGTCGGGGATGTTCGGTCAAACGCTCCCGGCGAAACTCCAGCGGGTCCTGCCCCAACCGATGTGCCATCTCGTCGGCAAAACTCTCCACGGCAAAAGCGCTGTGCGAGTGCCCCACCGAACGCCAGAAACCCAAGGGAACGAAATCATCACGATGGGTGGCGAACTCGACACGCAGATTGTCCATTTGGTAGGGCACTTCGCGCGCGCCTTCGAATCCCGCGATGTCCGGTACGATGCCGGCAATCGCGCCGGCCACGCTGGAGATACCCCGTTTGACCACCCGCGGCGTCCAGTTGGGCGCAGCCGCCGGAACCAACTCCGGGACGGCCTGGGCCAAGATCGAAGGCCCCACCACCCGGTGCACCCAGGCCGACAAACGGCCCTGGCGATCCACCGCACCTTGCATGCGGTGCAGCATCGCCGGGCGATAGTAATCGTGCCGGGTATCGTCTTCCCGAGACCAAATGACTTTGACAGGCGACTTGGTCCGCATCGAAACCTGAACCGCATCTTCCACGAAATCCGTCGCCACGCGTCGCCCGAAGCCACCTCCTAAATGAGTGGTGTGGACAAATACCGATTCCAACGGCAATCCGGTTAGAGCGGCCGCCACATCCTGCGTACCACCTTGGTTTTGCGTCGGCACCCACACATCGCAACGATCCGCTTGTACGTGGGCTGTGGCGTTCATCGGCTCCATCGTGGCATGGGCCAGATACGGCAACTCATAGACCGCCTCGATCACATCGGCGGCCTCCCGTAGCGCCTGCAACGGATGGCCATCCTGGCGTGCCCGCAGACCCGAGCCTTGAGCCAGTTCTCGGTACGCCCGAAAAACATCCTCGCTGCTTTGGTTCGCGCTCGGCCCCAGATCCCAACTCACCTTCAAGGCAGCGCGGGCTTTTTTGGCCTGCCAATACGTTTCCGCCACCACCGCAACACCATGGTCCACTTCGAACACGTCGCGTACGCCCGCCATAGCCCGGGCTGCCGTGTCATCAAACGATTTCAAACGAGCGCCGAAGGCGGGCGGCCGCTCAATCGTAGCCACCAACATCCCTGGAACGCTCACATCCATACCGAACTGGGCCCGCCCTGTGACTTGATCGAGGGCGTCCACACGGCGTGTCGGTTGGCCGATGAGCTTGAATTCAGAGGGCGATTTGAGCCGGACACGCCGCGGCAACGCCTGGCCCGCAGCCTCAGTTGCCAAATCCCCATAGCCAACGGATTGGCCCGTCGGCTCGTGGATGACCCGACCCCGTTCGGCCCGGCACTCCAAGGGCGGAACCGACCAGCGTGAGGCGGCGGCCGAAATCAGCATTGTCCGGGCCGTAGCGCCCGCCTCCCGCAGCGGTTCCCATGCGGTGGGAACCGAGGTACTCCCACCCGTGGCCTGGATGAACATCATGGGGTTGTCGTAGTCGCGGGATGCCGGCGCAAACTCGACGCGCACCTGAGCCAAACCGACTTCCAGCTCCTCCGCGAGCAGCATAGGCAAGGCGGTCTTGACGCCCTGCCCCATCTCGGAACGACCGATCAAAAGAGTGGTCGTGCCGTCGGTCGCGATTCGTATCCAGGCATTGGGAGCAAATCGACCCGCCTCATCCTGAGTCTCGGAAGACGGCGCGCAGCCTTGCAGTTTAAACCCCACCAGCAACGCGCCCGTGGCGACCGCAGACACTTTCAAAAAACGTCGGCGCGCAGGATCGAAGAATTCACTCATGTCCCTTCCACCTCCGCGGCCGCGATCACGGCCGCGCGGTGAATCGCCCGCCGGATGCGATCGTAGGTGCCGCAGCGGCAAATATTGCCCGCCATGGCGGCGTCGATGTCTTCGTCGGTCGGCCGCGGGTTGGATTTCAGCAGTGCCGCCGCGGTCATCAACTGGCCGGACTGACAGTAACCGCATTGCGGCACATCTTCTTCCAACCAGGCCTGCTGCAACGGATGCAATCGCTCACCACCCAGGCCTTCAACCGTGGTCAGCGTTCTCCCGGCGGCCACCGCGATGGGTGTGACGCACGACCGGATCGGCACCCCATCAAGCTGAACCGTGCATGCGCCACACTGAGCCAGGCCGCAGCCAAACTTAGTGCCCACTAGCCCCAACCCATCCCGGAGAACCCACAGGATCGGCGTATCTGGATCAATAGAAATTTCTACCGGCTGGTCGTTCAGTGTAAAGTTGACCACAGTCGGCCTCCCGTTAGACGAGCATCGAAAATGCCTGTGCATGGCAGTAAATAACTGAGTCTGTCGGACAACACTGAGTGAACGCGTAGGCTCATATAAGCCGCCTGTCGCAAATAATTATCCGCCGGTCGAGATGGACTAGCATCCTTCATATTGGGCGGGCAAACTGCTTTGTGTGTAAAAATGTCACGTTGACAACACGGCCCGATACGGTCAATAACACTTAACAACGAGGGCATAAGCAAATACGACCGCAAGCGGACTTCAAGGGGTATCAAGAACATACCGCTGGGCAGAAATCATAACAACAACAATAACTTTCGGACATAAGAAAAAACGAGCTTAGGGATGAGCGGCAAAGGATAAACCGCTGATGTTTTCGATTATTCCCAAAGACGACCCGGCTCAAGCGGTCCGCATCAGCCGGAACTTGCTGGCCTCAGCCGCCTACTTCACTGGCGCGGTGATGCTGGTCTATGTCCACCTATTTCAGCCATTTGGTATCCAGGTGGGACTCACTGAGACGGCAGTTCTTCTAATCACCGTCGTCATTAGCAATATCACCTTCTACGCCATCTTGCGCTCAGGGCTCAATAAGCGTTTTTCCGATCCGAGCCTGACAATGTCGCAGTTGTGCGTCGGTATTGTAGTCGTCACCTTCGGCGTCTACATCGCAGGACCTTATCGGGGTGTCATTTCTATTCTTTACCCCGTTGCCTTCACGTTCGGGCTTTTTCGCCTCAACACCGCGCAACTATTGAGCCTTAGCGTTTTCACGCTGGTGGCGTTTGCGTTGATGATGGCGCTGGCGATTCAAAGCCAACCGCAGCCGGGCCTCGCGAGCGACTTGGCGTTTCAACTCATTGTGCTTGGCATTGTACTGCCTTGGTTTTCAGTACTGGGCGGTTACATCAGCAAGTTGCGTCAACGACTGGTGATTACCAATCGTGAGCTGCAACGCGCGCTCAGAAAAATTCAAGAACTGGCCATCCGCGATGATCTCACCCAGCTATACAATCGCCGACATCTCATGGAAGTGCTCGAGCACCAGCGAAAAATTGCCGATCGGGGCGGCTACCGGTTCTGTATCTGCATCTTAGACCTTGATCACTTCAAATCGATTAATGACCGCCTCGGGCACCTGGCAGGCGACCGAGTCCTAACCAAGGTTGCCGAGACGCTGGCGCAACACATCCGGGGGGGAGATTTTATCGCGCGTTTCGGCGGCGAGGAGTTTGTCATCATCCTAAGCGACACGAATCTCGAGGGCGCGGTGGAATCTGCCGAACGGATGCGAATCCACGTTCACAGCCTGAACCATGAGCAAATCGACAAAGATACCCGAACCACCGTGTCCATCGGCGTAACAGACTTTGGTCCCGGTGAAAGCATCGATCATGTGCTGGATCGAGCAGACCGCGCACTTTACCAAGCCAAGCAAGACGGCAGGAACCGGACCGTGGCCCTCACTAGCCCGGCCAGTAACAAAATCACCACGCTGCACTGACAACCGACCCTCGATCGCCGGGCCTATTCGACCGTGACCGCCTTGGCCAGATTGCGGGGGTGATCGACGTCCGTCCCCTTCAGCACGGCAACGTAGTACGCCAACAGCTGGAGCGGAACCACGTAAATGGCCGGTGACAGCGCACTATGCTCCGCGGGCAAAACGATCACCCTCGGATCCCCGGGTTCCGGCACCGTTACGCCAGCGCCGGCAAACACCACCAACTGACCGCCTCGCGCCCGAACTTCTTGAAGGTTGGAAAGCAACTTGCCCAGCAACTCGTTATTCGGGGCAACAGCTACTACCGGCATTTCCTCGTCCACCAGCGCCAAAGGCCCGTGTTTAAGCTCCCCGGCCGCATAGGCTTCGGCGTGGATATAGGAGATCTCTTTAAGCTTCAAGGCACCTTCCAGGGCAATGGGATACTCGACCCCGCGCCCCAGAAACAGCGTATGGCGCTTGTGCACGAACCCCTCGGCCAATTGGGCGATCTGAGGCTCCAGGCTCAAGACGCGCTCGATCTGTTTGGGCAGGGCCAGCAGCTCGGCCACCAATTTGCCCTCGGCCTCTCGTGACAGCCGCTGGTGACGACCCAAAGCGATGGTCAAAAGCATCAGCGCAACCAACTGCGTGGTAAAGGCTTTGGTCGATGCCACACCCACTTCGGGCCCGGCGCGTGTCATCAACGCAAAATCCGACTCGCGCACCAATGAACTTTCCGGCACGTTGCAAACCGCCAACGTCCCCAGGTATGCCTTTTGCTTGGCCGAGCGCAGTGCCGCGAGGGTATCGGCGGTCTCGCCGGACTGAGACAGGGTCACAAACAGCGTATGGGGCGGAACGATGGGATCGCGATAGCGGTATTCGCTGGCGATCTCTGCCATGCAGGGAATACCGGCGATGGATTCAATCCAGTAGCGCGCCACCATCGCGGCATGGTAGCTGGTACCACAGGCGACGATGTGAACGCCCGCCGTTTCGCGCAATACGGCCTCTGCCCCATGACCAAAAGCAGCCTCGAGCACTTGCGTACCGGTGATGCGACCTTCCAACGTCTCGGCGATGGCTTGAGGCTGCTCGTGAATCTCTTTGAGCATGAAGTGTCGGTAGGCGCCCCGTTCCACCGCCTCGGGCGAGAGGGATGATTGTTGGACCCGCCGCTCTACCGGCCGGCCTTCGCGGTCGTAGATATGCACCTCATCGCAGAGGATTTCGGCAACGTCCCCTTCTTCGAGCTGGATAAAACGCTGCGTGACCGGCAACAAGGCCGCCACATCGGACGCCACGAAATGCTCCCCGATCCCGACCCCGATAACTAAGGGGCTTCCCTCTCGGGCAACCACCATACGCTCCGGTTGTTCGGTCGAGATCACCGCGATGGCATAGGCGCCTTCCAATTGACGAACCGCGGCCTGTACGGCCGGGAGCAAAGCGCCTTCGGTGTGTAAAAAGCGATCGATTTCATGGGCAATGACTTCCGTGTCGGTCTCGGATGCCATCACATAGCCATCACCGATCTGGGCGTCCCGAAGTGCGATGTGATTTTCGATGATGCCGTTATGCACCAATGCCACACGATTGCCCGAAACGTGGGGATGAGCATTCTCCTCGGTGGGCCGACCATGGGTAGCCCAACGAGTATGAGCCAAACCCACCTGCCCTTCGAGGGGCGCTTGAGCTAGGCAATCCGCCAACGCGGCAACACGACCAACGGCCCGTTGACGGCACAAGCGATGATGCGTGTCGAGCAACACCATCCCGGCCGAGTCATAGCCCCGATACTCCAGACGCCGCAATCCTTCCAGCAGGATCGGCATCACCTCACGCTGGGCAACCGCGCCCACGATTCCACACATGATTGTTTTACTCCATGGCGCCCGCGTGATCGCCGGAAAAGTGGCCTAGCGCAAGCGGGGGATGCAGCGGCCACAGTGGTTGATCGCCGGTGTTGAACGACCGCCACAGGTCCGCGAACGTTCGCTTGAGTACCGGATGGCGCCGCTCCGGCGCCAATTCCGCCAACGGCCGCAGAACAAAGGCGTAGCGCAAAATGTCATCGCGTGGCAGCGAAACCGGCGGCCCCTGCTGGACCAAATCCCCATACAGGATCAGGTCGGCATCGAAGGTTCGCGAAACGAATCTTTCCGCCCCTCGGCGACGGCCGCATTGCGATTCGATCGCGCGCAGCGCCGCAGCCAGCTCGGAAGACGGCTCATCCGTGTCGAATCCCACCACCAGGTTGATAAAATTCTCACCTTCGAATCCCACCGGCGGACACTCGTAGACAGGGGAAAAACGCAAACGCCCGAAGCGCTGATGTAGCAAACCCAAACCCTGAACGATATGTTCACGGGGCGCAACGTTGCTCCCCAGGCTAAGAAAGACCTCAACCATCGGCAGGAATCCGGAGGGGTGGCTCATAATCGGGCTGCATCCGCTCGATCACCACACCCACATCCCGGGCGCCCCGCACGGCGCCGGCCTTATTCACCCGCAGACGAACCCAAGGCACATCGAATTCCGTCAGAATGATCTGCGCGACTCGCTCCGCCAACGTTTCCACCAGCTGAAACTCACTGGCCGCGACAAAGCCGATCAGACGCTTGGCCACCGCTTTGTAGTCCAAGGCGTGGGCAATATCGTCGTGCTCAGCCGCCCGGCCAATGTCGGTGGCCATATCCAAATCCAGACTGATCGTTTGCTTAACGCGACGTTCCCAATCGAAAACACCGATGACGGTGTCGATTTTGAGATCCCTCAAGTAGACGATATCCATAACCGCAGAAACCTTTTGACAAACCGCCGCGTCATACCGACACGGCTGAAAGCGAATCCAGGGGCCATCGCGGGCGGACCTGCAGCGACGAATCCCGCGAGACCTCATCACCCAAACGCTTGCATCCAGCAAGCGCAATCATGGCGCCGTTGTCAGTACAAAATTCCAATCGCGGGTAGGCCACATGCACACCGTTCTGCCGACCCAGCTCTTCCAACGATGCGCGAAGCCGTCGATTGGCGCCCACGCCGCCCGCAACCACCAACTGGGACAAGCCGGTCACGGTAAGCGCCCGGGCACTTTTTTCCCGCAACACGTCCACCACCGCATCTTGAAACGCTCGAGCCAAGTCTGCTCGGGCCTGATCACGCTCGCCAGGCTCGGAAATAGAATCAATCTGCCCCCGAACGGCATGTAATACGGCCGTTTTCAGACCACTGAAACTAAAATCCAAACCGGGACGATCCAGCATGGGACGCGGCAGATCGAACCGTCCCGGGCGCCCCTGTTCTGCCAGTTCGGCCAGAGCCGGGCCACCAGGATACGGCAGGGTAAGCAACTTCGCCGTCTTATCGAATGCCTCTCCGGCGGCGTCGTCCAGCGATTCGCCCAGCAACTGATAGCGCCCCACCCCATCGACGCGCACCAGCAAAGTGTGGCCACCGGATACCAATAGGGCCAAAAATGGAAACGTCGGAGGATCTTCCTCCAGAAGCGGCGATAAAAGATGCCCTTCCAAATGGTGCACCGGCACGCTGGGAAGATCCCAGGCCATTGCCAAGGACCGCGCAACGGTGGCGCCGACCATCAGCGCGCCCACCAAGCCAGGTCCTGCGGTGTATGCAATCCCGTCCAGCGACTCGTGCGTCTGCCCACTGGCGCTGAGCACTTCCCGAATTAAGGGCAGAAGCTTGCGAACATGGTCTCTGGACGCCAATTCCGGTACGACGCCGCCGAATTCGCGGTGCAGGTCAATTTGACTGTAAAGCGCGTTGGCAACCAATCCCCGCTCGTCATCGTAAATCGCCACGCCGGTTTCGTCACAAGACGTCTCAATTCCCAATACCCGCATAGTTATAAATCGCCCGTCACTTCTGTGTTTTGCAATTGTAACCTTACAAGGATAAACTTTGGCGCTTTCCCGGCTTTGGCGGCACAAACCAGAGCACGGGTTTTGTTGTCTCAAAATTCGCCGCTGGCTACCGGCGAAAGGCACAGGTGATGCTTTAATGCCAACTGTACGAGTTAAAGAAAACGAGTATTTCGATGCGGCTTTACGTCGTTTCAAGCGCGCATGCGAAAAAGCCGGCGTGCTGACCGAAGTACGTCGTCGCGAGTTTTACGAAAAACCCACGCAAGAGCGCAAGCGCAAGCGGGCCGCAGCCGTAAAGCGTCACTCCAAGCGCTTGCAGCGAGAGCAGCAACGCCGCACCCGCCCGTATTAAGCGCGGGCCATCGCGTTCCGAACCGAGCCATCATGTCCCTCAAAGACCGCATCCAGGACGACATGAAAGCCGCCATGCGCAGCAAGGAAAAAGCGCGTTTGGCGACCATTCGTATGCTGCTGGCGGCGATCAAACAGGTGGAAGTGGATTCGCGTGAAGCGGTCGACGACGCCGGCGTGCTGACCATTCTCGAGAAAATGGTCAAGCAGCGCCGGGAGGCCGCCGAACAGTACGATGCGGGCGGACGGGCTGAGCTGGCCGACAAAGAACGGGCGGAAATCGACATTTTGGCCGACTACCTGCCCACCCCGCTGACCGAAGCCGAAATCACCGACCTCGTCTCTCAAACGATCGCCGAATCGGGTGCGGAGTCGGTCAAAGACATGGGCAAAGTCATGGCGGGGCTCAAGAGCAAGATGCAGGGCCGAGCTGACATGGCCAAGGTCAGCGCCTTGGTACGCCAACGGCTATCCGGCTAACAACCATTGCTATACTGGCAGGGTTCCGCGCCAACGTCCGGCGCGGCGTTTAGGGCAAAACGCCCACGAGCTTCTCCATGGCCGGACCGATCCCCCAATCCTTCATCGATGAGCTGCTGTCGCGAGTCGACATCGTCGAGCTCATTGACAACCGTGTACCGCTAAAAAAAGCCGGTCGCGATTTCAGCGCCTGCTGCCCTTTTCACAACGAGAAAACGCCTTCCTTCACCGTCAGCCCCAGCAAACAGTTCTACCACTGCTTTGGCTGTGGCGCCCATGGCTCCGCCCTCGGCTTTCTGATGGAATTCGACAAACTCGAATTCCCAGATGCCGTTCGACAATTGGCGGAGCAAGTGGGCATGGAGATTCCGGCCAACGCGCAAGAACCCCACGCGCAGCCAGGGCACGCCGAGTTGCGGGCGCTGATGGATGAGGTCAAAGACTATTATCGGCAAGCACTCAAACAATCCTCCACTGCGATCGACTACCTCAAATCCCGTGGCTTGAGCGGACGTACCGCGGCCCAATACGCCATCGGCTACGCGCCAGCCGGGTGGAACAACCTGACCGAGCGCTTCGGGCGCGACCGCGAGAGGCAAAAGCAATTGCTCGCCGGCGGGCTGCTGATTCAAAGCGACAAGCAACCCAATCGCCGCTACGACCGATTCCGCAACCGGATCATGTTCCCCATCCGAGATCGACGTGGACGCACACTCGGCTTCGGCGGAAGGGCCATCGGCGACGACAGCCCCAAATACCTCAACTCACCAGAAACCCCACTGTTCCACAAAGGCCGGGAACTGTATGGATTGCACGAAGCCAAACAAGCCCATCAGCAGCTGACCCAGCTGCTGATCGTGGAAGGCTACATGGACGTACTCATGCTGGCCGAACACGGCATCACTCACGCCGTTGCAACACTGGGTACCGCCACCACCGGAGAACACATCCGCCAGCTGTTTCGGGTCGCGCCGGAACTGATTTTCTGCTTCGACGGCGACCGTGCCGGGCGCGAGGCCGCATGGCGCGCATTGGAACAGACCCTACCCTTCATGCGCGACGGGCATCGTGCGGGGTTTTTATTCTTACCTGAAGGCCATGATCCGGATTCGCTCATACGGGAACGAGGCCGGAGCGGTTTTGAACAGCTCGTCGGTCATCCGATACCGCTTTCAGAATTTCTCGTTAAGCGATTGAGCGAGACCATCGATATAACTCACGTCGATGGACGCGCTGCGTTGGTCGAGGCCGCAAAGCCGTATATTCAGAAAATCCCACCAGGAGCATTTCGGCTTTTGATGGAGGAACAACTCGCGGACTTTGCCCGTGTAAAAAGCGAAAAACTATCTATTCTTATGGGCAAGTCGGAGGATCAACGCCCCCGAGGCCGTCCTGGCAGGCCGCGCAGCCGCACCAGAATGACGCCCGTACGAAAACTGATCGCACTGTTGCTCAACGACATGACGCTGGCCTTGGGGGTCAAAGAAGTCGATCAACTCAGGGACGTCAATATTGAAGGCACAGAATTATTGGCCGACATCATTGAACTTGTGCAACAAAACCCCCATCTAAGGACTGGAGCACTGCTCGAGCATTGGCGAGGCCACCCAGCGGGCCCTCACCTCGCCAAACTGGCAGGCGTGTCGATGGAATTAGGCGGTGAAGACCTCACCCGCGAGTTCGAGGAATTACTCTCGTGGCTTCGACAACGGCAGCCGGGACAGCGATTGGAGAGCCTGCTGGAAAAGGCGCAAGAGACAGATTTGAGCGCTCATGAGCGTGAAGAACTACGACGTTTGCTGGCACAACGCCAAAATTAGCCGATATCCATGGCTTGAGAATACAGCGTCAAGATTCTATGCAACGCGATTTGGGTATTGTACAATGGTCGGTTTTAGCCGATCAATCAGCCAGGTGAAATAAATTAGTTATGAGCGAAGATCACCGTTCCCAGCTGAAGTCCCTCATCTCGAAAGGAAAGGATCAAGGCTATCTAACTTACGCGGAAGTTAACGATCACCTGCCCGACGACATCGTCGATCCGGATCAGATCGAAGACATCGTAGGCATGATCAACGATATGGGAATCGCGGTTCGCGAACACGCGCCCGATTCCGAAGAGTTGCTGCTATCCGATACAGCCGTCACCTCTGACGACGAAGATGACGCGGAAGAAGCCGTGGCTGCTTTGGCGTCCACAGTCGACTCCGAACTCGGCCGCACCACCGACCCCGTCCGCATGTACATGCGGGAAATGGGCACTGTGGAGCTTCTCACCCGGGAAGGTGAAATCAGCATTGCCAAGCGGATCGAAGAAGGCCAAAGCGAAGTACTGAAGGCGCTCGCGAGCTATCCGGCGTCGATCGAATACGTGCTCTCCGAGTACGACCGAATTGTCGAACAAGGCGGCCGATTGTCTGACCTGGTGGTGGGCTTTGTAGACCCCTCAGAGCTGGAAAATCAATTTACCGACGATGAAACCGGCTACGTCCCCCCTGAAATGGAGGCGGACGCGCAATCGGATGAAGCTCTGGAAGGGAGCGAAGACGAAGAAGATGCCGAAACGGCTGAAGCGGAAACCGGACCGGACCCGGAAGAAGTTGCAGCCCGCATGGTCGATCTTCGAAGCCAACTCGACAAGACGCTGACAGCGCTGCAAAAAAAGGGCATCAATCATCAAGACAGCCAGAGCGAACGACAAATGCTGCTGGCCATGTTCATGCACCTTAAGCTTTCACCACGGATCGTCCAGGAGCTCAGCGATCAACTGCGCGAGCTGGTGGATCAAGTGCGATCGATCGAACGGCAGATTCTCGATATCTGCGTGGTTCAGGCCGGCATGTCCCGCCGTGATTTCCTGCTGCAGTTCCAGGATCACGAAACGGAGACCACCTGGATCGACAAGCAGATCCGCGCTAAACGCAAGCACTCGGCGACCATCGCCCGCAACCGGGATGAAATCGTGCGCCTGCAGGAAAGCTTGAAGAAAATCGAGCAATCCACGTTGATACCCTTGCAAAACATCAAGGAAATCAACCGCCAGAAAAGCATCGGTGAGGCTAAAGCGCGGCGCGCCAAAAAAGAAATGGTGGAAGCCAACCTCCGGTTGGTCATCTCCATCGCCAAGAAGTACACCAATCGTGGCCTGCAGTTTCTGGACCTGATCCAGGAAGGCAATATTGGCTTGATGAAAGCCGTAGATAAATTCGAATATCGCCGCGGCTACAAGTTTTCCACCTACGCAACCTGGTGGATTCGCCAAGCCATCACGCGGTCCATTGCCGACCAAGCGCGAACCATCCGCATTCCGGTACATATGATCGAAACGATCAACAAACTCAATCGGGTTTCGCGCCAAATGCTGCAAGAAATCGGTCGGGAACCCACGCCCGACGAGTTGGCCGAAAAAATGGAAATGCCGGAGGACAAAGTCCGAAAGGTGTTAAAAATCGCCAAAGAGCCCATATCCATGGAGACGCCCATTGGAGACGACGAAGACTCTCATTTGGGCGACTTCATCGAAGACCTCAACATCGCCTCGCCGATGGAAATGGCCACTAAAGAGGGGCTCAGCGAAGCCACGCACAACATGCTGGCCACACTGACGCCTCGCGAAGCCAAAGTGCTGCGCATGCGCTTCGGCATCGAAATGAACACCGACCATACCCTTGAGGAAGTCGGCAAGCAATTCGATGTGACGCGTGAACGCATTCGGCAAATCGAGGCCAAGGCGCTCCGCAAACTCCGTCATCCCAGCCGGTCGGAGTCTTTGCGCAGCTTCCTCGACGAAAGCTGACCGATCGTTCGGAAGAACGAACGGCGTAAAACCCAAGGCACGCGTCGCCCATGTGACGCGTGCCTTCATTTTGGCTTATACTTCCGTGTCGCCCAACACCAGGGCGACCGTCTATTTTCGTCGACGCTTCTTTAAGCTAGGGCCTGTAGCTCAGTTGGTTAGAGCAGGGGACTCATAATCCCTTGGTCGTAGGTTCGAGTCCTACCGGGCCCACCACGCTCTTGGATCTGACGACCCGTCTTTTGTTCTCCACCCCCTGACTTTAAAAACCCAAATAACAAGCATATTCGTGCCAAACTATTGGGCGAACGATAAAACCCAAAAGACCAGAACAACGCTATGATTTCGGGTTCCCACGTGACGAAGCCACAGCCATGAAACGAAGGTATTGCGCGCTCTTTGGGCTGATCTTCGTCGTGCTTTCCGGCCTCTGTCCTCAAACGTTCGCCCATGAACTTCAGCCCAGCTCGCTAGCGCTGAAACAACTTTCAGGCGAGCGTTACGAGCTCATCTGGCGGGCACCGATCTACTACAACGAGCCCCATCCGGCCAAATTGCAATTGCCGGAACATTGGCAAATGCTGGTGGAACCTACAGTCCGGCAGCTGCCGGACTCGGCCGTTCATCGCTACCTCGTGACGGTCCCGGATGGTGGCATGGATGGCAGCATGATCCGTTTTATCGGCCTGGAAGCGACCATCACGGATGTGTTCGCGCGGATCACCTGGTTGGATGGCACGCAAACCACAGCCATGGCTCGGCCCGGAAAGCCGTGGCTGGAGATCGTCACCGAGCTCTCAGCCTGGCAAGTCGCCGGTGACTACACCATTCTCGGCGTTGACCACATCCTGTTTGGCTTCGATCACCTCAGCTTTGTCCTGGCCTTGCTGCTGCTGGTACAAGGCACGAAACGGCTGGTGATCACCGTGACATCCTTCACTTTGGCCCACAGCATTACCCTGGCAGGGGCGACTCTCGGCGTCGCTCGACTACCGGGCCCGCCGGTGGAGGCCACCATCGCTCTCTCGATCCTATTTCTGGCCAGCGAACTGGTGCGCGTTAATCGGGGTCGAGCCAGTTTAACGGCCCAATATCCGTGGGTGGTGGCCTTTGTATTTGGTTTATTGCACGGCTTCGGCTTCGCCGGCGCCCTCACCGAGGTGGGGCTGCCACAAAACGAAGTGCCGCTGGCGCTGCTGATGTTCAACGTGGGCGTGGAACTGGGTCAACTGATGTTCGTTGCGGCAATTCTGACCTTAATGGCTGTGATGCATCGTCTACGGAGTCATTGGCCCGAGTGGGCACGGCAACTGCCGGCGTATGGAATTGGCAGCGTTGCTGCGTTCTGGCTCATCGAACGCCTCAGCAGCTTCTAGGAAGAAGAGCGCCAAGCAGCCGTCATTCAACCATCGTGTTTGCGCCCCGAGCCCGAAACGCGCGGCTATCGCAGATATGGTTTTTCAGGAAACCCAACGGGTGACGTCGGCACTTATCGTTGACAGGGCTAGGCGACGCAAAATAACGAGCCATAACAACCCGGCGATTCCTCAATGAGACGCTCCGACAGGAAAGGGTGTCATAGCGTGCATCGGCTGCGATCAATCTTTCTCGGACTTATCCAAAGCGGTACTCTGCCGATCCAAAATCCCGATATCCAACACCGGCGACGCATCAATCCCCTCGGCGTCCATCATTTGTGCGACGCGCTGGAGCGCGGAGATCATCATCGCCTGCTCCCAATCCTGCAAGTTTCCGAATCGCCGTGCGAAATGCTCCTGCAAAGGAATTGGGGCCTCCTTCAACACATCATCAGCTCGACCCGCCAGGTGAGCGTGCACTTTCCGTTTATCCGCCTTAGAACGCTCCCGATACACCAATCCTCTTTTTTCGAGCCTATCCAAAATGGTGGTCACGGTTGCATGACTCAGACTGACTTCGTGGGCGAGCTCACCGATCGTCAGCTCGCGCTTGTCGCGAATGGCCCGCAAGAGCAATATTTGCGGTGCTGTCAGGCCGGTGGTCTTTGCCAGATATTTTGAGTGGAGATCTGTCGCCCGGATAACGCGACGCAAAGCCACTAAGACTTCTTCGATACGATTCAACGGCCTACTCTACCTAATAAGGCGTCCCTATAAAGAGCCGCCATTATAAGACCAGCTTATTTAGAAAACGAAGGTTTAGAACACCCGGCGCGCCCCCGGGAGCGAACGCCGGCAAACCGGAAGGAGCGGCACAACCGCCCAAACTAACGCTTGATACCCCATTCTCGCCTTCTGAACAGGCGATCACTGGAGCCGCAGGCTTATTTCGTGTAGAATACTTCCTGCTCTAATATTAGAATCAGACCATTGCACTTAATAATGGCTAATTAATAAAGACTTTTTGCTGCCTCGGCAAGTTAATTTATTTTGAGCGCTAAACATATAATCCGGATACGGAGGTTTTTTGTCCGCTTTGCATAATACCTTGCTCAGACCGCCCGTACTCGAAGACGGGATTCGGGTCTTTCGTTTAATAGAACGCTGCCCTCCGCTGGATACTAACTCCACATACTGCAACCTCCTCCAATGCAGCCACTTTTCGAACACATCGGTGGTAGCGGAGCGAGACAATGAACTGATGGGTTTTATTTCAGGCTATCTCGTGCCCGATCGTCCGGACACGCTTTTTGTCTGGCAAGTCGCCGTAGCAGAAAACGCGCGAGGCATGGGGTTAGCTTCGCGCATGCTCGCTGACATCCTGGCAAGAAATGAAGACCGCCGCATACGCTATCTGGAAACAACCATCACAGAAGACAATTCGGCGTCGTGGGCTTTATTTCGAAGATTGGCCTCCGCGCTATCCACAGAATTTCAATCATCCGCTTGGCTTGATAAGCAGCAACACTTCGATGGACAACACCAGTCGGAACTTCTCGTGCGCATCGGCCCAATAGACGGCGCAAAAGGATCACTATGAAAATTTTCTACGAAATCGAATCCGAGGTGCAGAGCTACGCCCGCTCCTTCCCGCGTGTCTTCACCCATGCCAAAGGTGATTTCATGTGGGATACCGAAGGCAACCAATATTTGGATTTCCTGGCGGGTGCCGGAACGCTTAACTACGGGCACAACAATCCGATACTAAAAAAAGTCCTGCTGGAATATATCGAGCGCGACGGGATCACCCATGGCTTGGACATGCATACGAAAGCCAAAGGTGAATTTTTGCAGTCTTTTAACGACACGATCCTCAAACCCCGGGGCATGGAATACATAGTGCAATTCACCGGCCCCACCGGCACCAATGCGGTTGAGGCGGCGATGAAGATCGCTCGCAACGTCACCGGGCAACAGAACATCGTCACGTTCACCAATGGGTTTCACGGCGTCAGCCTGGGTTCATTGGCGGCAACGGGCAATTCCCACCATCGCGATGCGGCAGGGGTCAGCCTGAACGGCACACACCGCATGCCCTATGACGGTTATCTTGGGGGGCAAATCGATACGACCGAGTATCTGGACAAGGTGCTGTCCGACTCCAGCAGCGGAATCAACTCCCCCGCCGCCGTGATCGTGGAAACCGTACAGGGTGAAGGAGGCATCAATGCCGCCAGTGCCGAGTGGTTACGCAACCTTCAAACAGTTTGCCGGAAGCATGGAATTCTGCTCATTGTTGATGATATCCAAGCGGGATGCGGCCGTACTGGGGACTTTTTCAGCTTCGAAAATGCCAGGATACAGCCCGACATCATCACACTGTCCAAGTCCTTGAGCGGTTACGGTCTTCCATTCGCCGTCGTCCTGATGAAACCGGAGCTCGACCGATGGAAACCCGGAGAGCACAACGGTACGTTCAGGGGGAACAATCTGGCTTTCGTGACCGCCAAGGCGGCCATAGATCATTATTGGACCGATAATACTTTTGCCAACGACGTCAAACGTAAGGGTCGTTATATTTCCGAGCGCCTGAAACGCATCGTCAGCGTATATGGCGAGGGAAATTTTTCAGCCAAAGGCCGCGGAATGTTTCAGGGGATCAATTGCGTCAACGGTGAGATCGCCGGAAAAATCACACGCAAAGCATTCCAAAAAGGGCTCATCATCGAAACCAGTGGCGCTGACGATCAGGTCGTCAAATTTCTATGCCCGTTAACAATCAGCGACGATAACCTCAAGAAGGGTATTGATATCGTTGAGTCGTCCGTGCAGGAAGTGTGCGCGAGTCAAGCCGAACTACCGGAAGAGAAAGTCTATTTTACAACGGCGTGACCCGGTCCGAAGCGACACCTGAGGCCCGCTTGTTCTATCTGACATTTGAGCTGACGAGGACAAAGAAATGATCGTAAGAAATTTGGCAGACGCCCGGCAGTCGAACCGAAGAATCGTCTCACCTGACGGAAACTGGGAAAGCACGCGCCTGCTGCTAAAAGACGATCACATGGGATTTTCCTTTCATATCACGACGATCTACAAAGGCGCCGATTTCCAAATGCACTACCAAAATCATTTGGAATCCGTTTATTGCCTATCGGGTACCGGCGAGGTTGAAACGGTTGGTGACAGAAAGAAATATCCCATAGCGCCGGGCACGATCTACATCTTGGACCAGCACGACAGACACATATTACGTGCTTTTTCAGAAATGACATTGGCTTGTGTATTTAACCCCCCGCTAAACGGAAATGAGGTACACAACGCCGAAGGTGCCTATGAGTTGGATGCAGAGGCCATTTAAGATCAGGAAAGATATCGGAAACTGTAACCCGTTCGGCTCCTGCCATGAGCCGATAAATTGATTATTAGCGCAAGAAAAATTATGCATACCGTTGAAAAAATCGGCGGCACGTCGATGAGCGACTATGTGTCCGTTAGAGACAACATCATTCTTAATAATCCAACAAATGATTATTACCAAAGAGTTTTCGTCGTTTCCGCGTATGGCGGCGTAACCAACCGGTTACTGGAACACAAAAAGAGCGGCCAACCGGGCATTTTCGCCTTGTTCGCGAGCGGCATCGACGACGATAGCTGGCTCACCGAATTTGAAGAACTCGGGAAAGCGCTTTTTGATATGAATCAACGTTTGTTTGGTTCTGGGATACCGCTCAAAAAAGCCGATGCCTTTCTCGCAGAACGACTCGATGACGCCAAACAGTGCCTGTTGGACTTACAAAGCCTTTGCCGCCACGGCCATTTTGCCCTAGACGCCCACCTCGCCACCGTCCGAGAGATGCTGGCTAGCATCGGCGAAGCACATAGCGCTTGGAACACCGCTCAGTTGCTAAAGCGGGATGGCGTAAACGCCTGTTTTGTAGACCTGACCGGCTGGCGCTCGAATCGCCATATCCCCTTGGACGACAGAATCCGTGCGGCATTTGACCAGATCGATCTGACCGAACAACTCCCCATCGTAACGGGCTATGCCCATAGCGACGCGGGCTTGATGTCGTCCTTCGATCGCGGTTATAGCGAAATGACCTTCAGCCGCCTCGCGGTGATTACTGGCGCGAAAGAAGCCGTAATTCATAAGGAGTTTCATCTAAGCAGCGCGGACCCACGCCTAGTGGGTGCGGCCAACGCCGTTCCAATCGGTCGCACCAACTACGATGTAGCGGATCAGTTGGCGAATCTGGGCATGGAGGCCATACACCCGAAAGCCGCCAAAGGCCTACGTCAAAACAGTATTCCCCTTCGGGTTAAAAGCACATTCGAACCGGAGCACACTGGCACCCTCATCACCGGAGACTATGTCAGCGATTCACCGCGTGTTGAGATCATCGCGGGATGCAAGGGGATCTATGCACTGGAATTGTTCGATCAGGAAATGGCTGGAAACCTCCATGGATACGACCGCGAGTTGTTGGCAATTATCACGCGCTTCAAGGGACACATCGTGTCGAAAGACATCAATGCGAATACCGTCACGCATTATTTGTCGACCAACTTAAAAACTCTGAAGCGGATACGGGCGGCCATGGAAGAACGCTTTCCAGGCGCTGAGATCGACCAACAAAAGGTCGCCATTGTTTCCGCAATCGGCAGCGACATGAAAATTCCCGGCATTTTGGCGAGGGCCGTCGGTGCCGTCGCGGACAAAGGCATCAGCGTTCTGGCGGTACACCAATCGATGCGTCAGGTCGATATGCAGTTCGTCGTTAACGAAGCGGACTACGAGGAAACAGTGAAAGGCCTCCATGCTGTGCTGGTGGAAATTCACGATCACGGACGTGCGATATGTCTCGCGTCGTAGCCGTGATCCTCTTGTTTTTCATCCTGATGCCACCATCCTCAAACGGAGCACCAGCGAAGGCGAGCGACGTGGACGATGCCGTGAGTACCTTGGACAAACCACTCTACTCCCCCTTCGTCGAACGGTACGTTCTCGATGAACTCAAGCAACTGCGTATCGATCAAGCATCGACAAAACAAGAGCTCATTCAGCAGATCGTCGATCGGGAGCATCAGTCCGTCGACCGCGCTGTCACCTACGCCACGGATACGGTGACGTATTTCTTTTACTTGATTGCCGGTGCGACATCCATCCTGCTACTGGTGGGGTGGACGTCCATTCGCGATATGAAAGAGCGGGTTCACTCGCTGGCGGACGAAGAAATTTCGAAACTCATCAGCGAGTACGAACAACGACTGGCCACCATTGAAACGGAACTACAACGAAAAACGCAGCATATCGAGGAAAACCGAGAGGAAATCGAATTATCCCGCGAGATCCAATCGCTTTGGCTAAGAGCGCAGCAAGAATCGTCGGCCACTAACAAGATCAACGTATACGATGAGATTTTGAAACTTCGCCATGACGATGGCGAGGCGCTGACCTACAAAGCCGACGCTGTGTTGGAGCTAAACGAACCCAAATGGGCCGCAAACCTGTGCAAGCAAGCCTTGGCGATCGACCCGGAGAACAGTCACGCCCTCTATCAACTCGCCTGCGCATACGCGCTGCTTGGCCGACACGAGTCCGCGATCGAGTGCTTACAACGGGCCATCGGTATCCGCGCAAGCTACGCCACCGATGCTGAAACTGAAGCGGCTTTCCAAGCCCTCCGCGAGACGCAGGATTTTCACGCCTTAGTCCATTCGTAGCATGCGCAGAACGAACCTCAGGTTGAGTTCGCTGAGGTTTGCAGCGAATTCTGACGGGATTGTCGACACACCTCTGATACTTTAGTGATGTTCGTTGAGGCAATTCCGGCCTTTGCGGCCGAGCTGCATCGCGCGCAAACCAAGGCCCAAGCGGCACTAAGGCTTGAGCAGATGGTCGAGATAGTCATCGAGCAACGGTTTGTGACCCGGCCAGTGGTATTCGCTGATGGTAATCAGGTTTAACGCGATCCCGTTCATGTGGCACAGCACGCCTTGCAGAACGAACGTCATCTCCGCGGCATTTTTGTCCGGAAATGCTTCCGACAGGCTGGGGGCGAATACCGCATTAAATTGCTCCTCTATTCTGGCGTGATGGACGAAAAAGCGGTTGTTGGACTCCGCACGGTCTTCGTTCAAGTACACCATCCTGAAACGGTCGGGATTGGCAAACCAATAATCCAGATAAGCGTGACACGCTTGGCGAAATCGCTGCCTAGCGTCGATTTGTGCTTGTTGGGATGCCAAAATCCGCTCAAACAGTTCGATAAAAAACTCGCCCCAAATGTGGTGCAGCAACTCGATCTTGCTTGGAAAATACCGGTACAGGGTCATAGCTCCCATACCGGCTTCGGCAGCGATTTTGCGCATGGAAACCGCCTCATAGCCTTCCTGTTCGAAAAGCGTCTTCGCCGCCCGAATGATCCGGGCTTCTTTTTCTGCGGCAACCGCGCGCCTCTGACGCGGCCTGCCTCGCCCCTGTGTCTGACTGATAGCCGATCCCTCCGTCTGCTGTGAATTGCAACATCTATGGCATGGCCAGTGGATGCCTCACCGAAGCCTTGATTATCCGTACGCGTACCGATTAATCTCGAACCATCCGACATCACGGCAGGCACGCCGTTATCAGAGGCCGAGAGAAACATACCATGTCTGACCCCATCGCCCGTGCAATGGCCCGAAATCACTCATTCTGGCAACACAAATACGGTTGCTACCAGCCCAACGAACCCCTCGGCGAAGGCGAGCATACGGTTGACGTGCTGGTGATCGGCGCCGGCTATACGGGCCTGACCGCGGCTCGGGAGATTCGGCGCGAAGCCCCCGAAAAAAGGGTGATGGTGCTCGATGCCCATGAGGTCGGCTACGGCGCCTCGGGACGAAACGGCGGCTTTAACATGACCTTGTTCGGCATCGAGCCGGAAGTCACCGTCTTGCGCTGGGGCAAAAACAAAGCTCGCGAAGCGCAAGCCTACATGCAACAAGCGGTCACCTACGTTCGGGAACTGATCGAGCGAGAACGCCTGGATTCCGACTATGAAAACACCGGCCTGTGGCGCGTCGCCTACACCCACCAGCAGGAAAAACGACTTCGGAAAACCTACGAATTGCTGAGCGAGCTCACCATGCCGGGCCGATACACATTTCTCGACCATGCCACGGTCCAGGCAAAACTCAACGCGCCGAACATCAGAGCCGCCATATTCGAGCCGGACACCGGCATACTCGACCCCTGCAAACACGTTCGCAATCTCAAAACGCTGGCCGAAAAGGGCGGCGCCGAGATCTACGAAAACACGACCGTAACGCATCTGAGCAAGCAGCCCGATCTCATTGTCGCGAAAACCGCCAACGCGACCATCAAGGCGAACAAACTCATTCTCGCAACCAACGCTTGGTCACACACCCTAACGGGTCTGCCCAAGGTCAAGCACCGACAAACCCCGGTTTGGACTTACCAAATCGTGTCCGATCCGCTCACCGAAGAGGAATGGGAAACCCTCGGCTGGCAAGATCGCATGTCCATCGAAGACAACCGGCAGTTTGTGCACTACCTGCGCATCACGAAATGTGGACGGATCACCCTGGGCGGAGGCAACGTGGGCGTCGAGTATGGCAAGTCCATGGACCAGTGGCACGCGCCGACGATCTGGAAAGACCTGGAAGATCATTTCCGCTGGTTGTTCCCGTCACTGGGGAATAAAAAAATTCATTACAAATGGGGTGGCGCCATATCCGCGAACCTGGACCTGGTGCCCGAGATCGGTTTCATCGGCGATGAAAACATCATTTACTCCACCGGTTGCATCGGACACGGCGTATCGCTCACCCAACTCAACGGTCGCCTGCTTGCTGATCTCGTGTTGGAAAAAGATACCGAGTTGAGCAAGTTTTGGATCGTGAAGCGACACGCCATCCCCCTGCCACCCGGGGACCTGCTCCCCTATCTCGGCGTTAAAGCCATCGTCGGCGTGTTGAAAGGCATCGACCGGTATGAGGAACGGGAACTGCACCGGGACAAAAATTGACGCCGGCCCCTGCAGAGGGTCCGATAACTGCCCGCCCCGAGACCACAACATCTTGAGCGAAGCCACCGATCACTCCCCGCCGGTTGAATCACGCCGGAGCCGCATCTTCGATAATCCGTACGGCCACCGCTTTGGCTTTGGCCGCGGCGGAATGGTCGCCGGTGACATGGGCCACGGCCGTCGCTCCTTCATGCAGTAAATTAATCTCTTCAGCGACCCGCGCCGGGTCCGCCAATTCGGCCGCTCGGGCGAGTTCTTCGAAATAGGCAATCACCAACCGCTTGTGCAACAGCGCTTCCTGATAGACCGGATTTCGCCGATCGCCATGCTCGCCGACCGCGCTGATAAACGGACACCCGTAAAAGGACCGGCTCTTAAACCAGCCTTCCAGGTAATCGAAAGTCGCCAGAAGTTTCTGTTGGGGATCCCGGGTCGTTGCATCCACAACGCGGCGCATGTCGTCCCGACCCTGCTGATCGATTCGCTGCAGTACGGCGACAATCAGCCCCTCTTTGGAGCCGAAATGGCGGTATAGCGTGGTCTTGGCGATTCCGGCCTCGGCAATGACCCGATCCACGCCCGCGGCGTGATAGCCCAAGCGGTTGAATAGTTCGGTCGCCACCGCCAACAGATGCTCCCGCTTTTCCTCTCGTTTCACTCAGCGACCCCAAAAAATACCCATCTGTACATTTCAAGAAGATCGAATCCTAGCGCACACAACCTGCGCAAGATCCCGAAAGACGCCATATTAACACGAATTTCACACAGAATTTCGTCTCTCCGCCTTGACAATCGATACAGACCTGTCTATTTTTCCCGCTTAACGATACCGATCTGTATCGTTTATTTGCCAGACAACACCATCGAACCGCTGGCGACACAAAGGGAAGTCGCACCGAAACCTCTACCAGGAGAACCGCCATGAAACATCTCAGTTCGCAGATCCGCGATCGCTATCCATGCCACGCGACAACACCGATACCGACCCAACCGGAAAACGATCTACAGACGAATGGCTTGAGCGCGATCAAACGGACAATGATCGGCGCAGCCGCCGCATTTATCGTCGGCGCCACACTTGGATTCACCACCACCGCGCAGGGAGAACCGGCAGCCGACTACGAGCCTCAATGGACAGCGGACGGCGAACTTGTACTCCCAAGAGACTTCCGGACATGGGTATTTCTCGGTGCTCCACTCACCCCTAACGCACTCAACGATGGCAATGCCGGATTTCCCGAGTTCCATAACGTGTACGTTCAACCCCATGCGTACCGGGCATATCGCGAAACGGGGACGTTTCCCGAAGGCACCATCTTGGTGAAAGAGCTGCAGCTAACCGTGGCGGGAGATGACCCCAACGGTTCCCGGCTGGAGGCTTCAGGCCGCGGCTATTTCCCGGGTAATCGCAACGGAATCGATATCTCGGTCAAAGACAGCAAGCAATTCAAAGAGACCAACGGCTGGGGGTTTTTCAACTTCGGGCACCACGCCCCACCGTATGCCGAAACGGCTCCGGCCGCCCCGAAGGACGCTTGCGCCGGATGTCATATTGCCAACGCCACGGACATGGTTTTCACCAAGTTCTATCTACCGATCCTTCAAGCCGAGTAGGCACGCTGTGGCCGTCCGCCGGCAAACCGCCCCACCGTGGCCAGGCCCACAACGGACCCTCCGCGATAGGGACTGAAAACCAGCTGCCGCACTGATCTTTATCATTTCAACGAGGAACAACACCATGAGCCACATCACCAGTAAACATCTCTGCATCGCCTTCGGTATCGCGTTTCTCGGTGCCGGGCTATTGGGCTTCGTGCCCAATCCCCTCGTCGCCCCGGAGGGGATTTTTGAGGTAAACCTTGCCCACAACCTCGTACACATCGGCACCGCGTTGGTCTTTATAACCGCCGCGTTTGGGTCCGAGGCCACGGCAAGAACCACCGTCCAGGCCGTGGGGCTGGCTTACGTCGGCGTCACCGTGCTGGGTTTTTTGCTGAACGGCCACTTGCTGCTGGGCCTTGTCCACATCAACGAAGCGGACAAATGGCTACACGCGGGACTCGCCCTGGTGATTCTGGGAGCGGGCTTCGGCCTCCCCAAGCGTCATACGCGCCAAGCGACCCTGGGCATTTAGCGTCCGGTTAAACCGCCCGACCCGCCCCCGGGACCCGGTAAGCGGGTCGGGTATTAAATGGGGCCGCGCGCTCGTGCCGTCGACCCATCGTCACGAAAACGCCGCATCGGCGCAGCCCAGCCCCCGATTGCGGTAGACTGCTCAGTGTCCACCCGCGCCATATCGGCGGGGGATGTGAACCCGCTTCAGCTCGAGTGTGTCGTGGTCAGATCGGAATGTGTTGTCCTGGTGCTGTTCGCACTCGCCCTGTTGACCCACGGCTACCGCTCCCGTCGAAAGAGTCATCAGCGGACTGAGATGATCCTGGCGTTCGTACTCGGTGCCGGGGTTTTACTGGGCGCGTTGATTCGTTGCGGCTGAACGCTGCCCCGCGCACCCGTAAGCACAAAGCGGTTCAACCGGCACGCTCTTCCAGCGGCTCGCCCACCGCATCATCCGCGCCCTCCAGCATCACCTCGCCCTCGCCGTCTACCGCGGCTTTGTTCACACGGCAGCGCACCACTCCAGGCCGCGACGGCAATTCGAACATGGTGCGCTCCAGAAGGCCTTCGAGGACACCCCGCAATCCCCGGGCACCGGTGCCCCGTGCCAAGGCCTGCTCGGCAACGGCCTCCAGCGCATCGGGATCGAACTGCAAATCCACCTGATCGTAGCGGAACAACTGCTGGAACTGACGGATAACGGCGTTTTTCGGCTCCACGAGGATACGAACCAACGCGGCGACATCCAAAGGCTCCAGCGCGGTGATAATGGGGAAGCGACCGATAAACTCCGGTATCAACCCGAAATGCTTGAGATCTTCCGGGTGAACATCATCGAATCGATCGCCGCCGGGCGCCTGCTCCTGCACCTCCGGCAAGGAGGCGCCGAAGCCGATCCCATGGCTTTGGGGTTGACGACGGGTTTCCATCACCTTTTCAAGACCGGCAAACGCCCCGCCGGCGATAAACAGAATGTTGCGGGTATCGAGCACCACCCGCTCAGCGCTGTCCTTGCGGCGACCTTTATCAGCCAGTTTGACCTGCGTCCCCTCCACCAGTTTGAGCAGGGCCTGTTGTACGCCCTCGCCGGACACGTCCCGCAAGCCGTGAGACAAATCGCCCCGCCGTGCCAGCTTGTCGACCTCGTCCAGATAGACAATCCCCCACTGCGCCAGTGTGGCGTCGCCATCTGCGGCATCCAGCAAGCGCAGCAGGATGGACTCCACATCGTCGCCCACGTAGCCCGCCTGGGTCAGGGTGGTGGCGTCCACCACCACGAACGGCACGCCGACGATTCGGGCCAGGGTGCTGGCAATCAGTGTTTTCCCCGTGCCTGACGGTCCCAGCAAGAGGATATTGGATTTATCTATTTCCACTCGATCGGCCGCCATCCCCATGCCATCGCTTTCGCTTTCCGAAACCAACCGCTTGTAATGGTTGTAAACCGCGACCGACAGGGTTTCCTTGGCATTTTCCTGCCCGATCACATACTGATCCAGCAGCCGCTTGATCTCGCTGGGAATGGGCGGCTTATTCACCGGCATGGCGGTGGCGCGGCGACGCCCCCAACTGCTGACCACTTGGTTCGCCAGCCGCACACAGGATTCGCAGATGTGGCCGTCCAATCCCGCGATCAGCGGTACCTCGGCGCTTTGCTCGGTGGCGCAGAACGAACAATGAATGGCTTTCTTACCGGTCATGGGTCGGTCCTCTTAATGTTTTTAACCACGCCTTTTGGCAAACCCGGCGGCTGCGCCGGTCCAGCACCTGGCGAATCTGCTGCCTCACCTCCGTCAGCGGGATAGACTGTGCCGTTTCGATCTTCTCGCAGCGTACAATGTGATAGCCCATTTCTGTCTCCACCACATCGCTGACCTCACCGGCACGCAAGCGAAACAATGCCCGATCCAGTTCCGGGTAGAGGGTGCCCCGTTCCACCGCCCCCAAAAGCCCCCCTTCCAGCGCGCTGGGACATTCCGAGTGCTGCTGCGCCAGCGCGGCAAAGCAGCGCGGATCGCGCCGTACGCGGCTGGCCCAGCGTTCGATTCGATCGCGCGCCACTTCCGGGGTGTTTTCCGAGAACGCAGGATTAACGGTCACCAACAGGTGGCGCGCCACCCGCCGCTCCGGGCGGACATAGCGATCCTGATGCAGTTCGTAGAAAATCTGCACATCCAGATCACTGATCTCGGGGCGACGGGCACCAATGCGGTTCATCACGGCATCGAATACCAGCTCCCGCCGCAAGGCGCGGCGCAGGGTCGATTCGCTCAGTGAGTTTTGGTCCAAATCGTTCAGAAACGCTTCGCGGCCAGCGTAGCGGCTCGCCACTTCGGCCACAGCTTGATCCAACCGGGACTCGGGAATGACCACATCGCGGGCCTCGGGCGCCGTGAGCACCAACGATTCAGTCGCGAATGTCTGATCCGCCCGGCGTACCGCTTCCTGAAGCTGGCTGTCACTGAGCTGGGTGGGAATTTTGGAAAAGCACTCAAGGGCGCCGCGCAATAAGTGATACGCATACTCCGGCGGCCGGGAAACGGGCTTACGAGCGGGTAGCATGGCGCAACGCCTCGTTTCGCCCCTGGGAGACCGGCGGCTCGTCGGCCTCGCCCGACGCACAAGGCGCCGCTTCTAATGCCGACTCGGGCACCTGCAGGGTTCGTCCGGGAAAGCGCACGTGGTACTGCACGTTGTGCGGATCGTCCCGCAGTACTTTGAGTATTTCGCCCATCGCACCCTGTTCGGCCACCGTTTCACCGCGAACAGCCAGTCGTTTGGTGCTGCAAACCTTGTCGCGGAACTCGAACCGGCTGGGCACCCACGGCTCGTCACCGCCGATCAGTTCTTCTTCCCGGCAGCCCACCAAGCGATCGCGCTCTACAAAATGCACCGAGTAGATGATCTGGTCCTGCAGAAACGTGCCCACATCGCGGACATAACCCATCTCGCCCCGGCGAACCAGAAGCTCACCCACCTCGGAGCCGGGAAAGGTGCCATCATTGCGCACGTTACGGATGACCCGAACCTGGCTGCCAGCGACGAAACGGGTTTTCATGACCTCGGCGATTTCAGCTGAGTGATGGGCACGAACGCCTGTTTGGACTGCTGATCGTGAAAGACCTTGAACACCTTCTCGGTCAGGGCATCGGAGCAGACGAAGTCATCGTAGGCGCGCCGCAGCAAATCGGCGTGCTGCTCGAAGCGCAGATCATCACTCATCGGTTCGTCGCCCACCGCCGCCACGTAGTCGTGAAAACGCTGCAGAATGTGCAGGCGATTCACATGCACCACCGCGGGGTCGTAATCAATACCGAAGTAGTCCAGAAAATCCTCGGCACTGCTCAACTCATCCAAGTCCATCGCCAGATCACGCTGTTCCATCGTCTCGGCCCTCGGTGGATTCAGTAGCTCATGCTCACCACGCCGGCGGCATCCTCCGGCACCGGATGGAGCGCTCGATCGTCGGCCTGCCCCCGCGCGCTCAACTCCCGCAGAAAGTGGGAACGGAACTGGTCGTTCGGATCGAGCTCTTCCAATTTGTCCAGCCGCTCGCGTGCCCGGTCGGGGTCGTCGATCCGCAGCAAGAGAAACGCCGATGCCTTGAGCGCCAGCAAATAAAACCGCGTCAGACCCATGGAGACCATCACCCCGTAACCCAGCTCCCGCAGGCGCAGCGCCCGCCAACCATCGTCGAATCCCAGCATCCGCCCCGCAGCGTTCAGTGCCCGCTCCGAGACCATCAAGGCGTCGTCATAGCGGTGCTGGTAGTAGTAGTAACGATACAAAGCCACCAGCACCGTCAGGTTCTCCGGCTCCAGAAAATAACTCCGCAGCAGCAGGCTTTCGCTATCCCGGGCCGGGTAAGCGTCTGCCGCCTGCTGCAACAGCTGTTCGAGTTCCCCTGACAGGGGGGCGTCGAAGTACAGGTCTTCGCCTTCAAAATCCAGAAAATCCATCGATCTTGTCCTCAACTCCGATCGGGCGTTTCCGCCCCCATCATCAGCGGTTCGGTTTCACACACATCCCGGGCCTCGCAATCCACGCAGTCCTCGGGCGAAGAGACGGCGATCCGCTCACCATCGGCACCGGTCAGATGCTGTTCCAACACCCGGATGCGCTCGAGCAGGCAGGAAATCGCACCCGCCACCGGATCCGGAATCAAATGGTGGTTCAAGTCCACCCCGTACGGATTGAGCTCCGGCGAAACGGTGCTTTGCACCACCTTCCCCGGAATTCCCACCACCGTGCGGTGAGCCGGAACGTCCTTGATCACCACCGAGTTGGCGCCGACCTTGACGCCCTCGCCCAGTTGAATGGGTCCCAGGATCTTGGCGCCGGCACCCACCACCGCGCCATGGCCGAGGGTGGGGTGGCGTTTGCCCTGGCGCCAGGACGTGCCGCCCAAGGTGACGCCGTGGTAGAGCGTCACATCGTCGCCCAACTCGGCGGTCTCGCCGATCACCACCCCGGCCCCGTGGTCGATAAACAGCCGCCGCCCGATCCGCGCGCCGGGATGAATGTCGATGTTGGTCCAAATTCGGGCGATGTAAGACAGCAAACGGGCGGGGTAGAAGCGTTTGCGACGCCAGAGCCGGTGGGCCAAACGGTGGATCAGCAGCGCGTGCACGCCCGGGTAGGTGGTCAATACGTCCAGTCGATCCCGCGCGGCTGGATCACGTTCGAACACGCAGCCCACGTCTTCCCGCAATTGCCCCCAGAACCCCGGCGGATGGGTAGCTTTTCGTTCCTCATCGCGAATTATCGCAGCCATATCTCCGAACCTCAGTGGGCCGCGGCCCACTCCGACTCCACTGCTGCGGCCGCCCCATGGGCGGCCCAGTGGGCATAGAACTGCTCCAAGTCCGCGCGCCCGGGCGGCAGCTTGGTCCGGGTGACGTGAGAGCGGATTTGTTGCAGCAGCCATTGCGCTTGAAGATCCGTGAGCTGCAACCCCAACTCCAGATAGGCATGCCGGACGGCGCTGGTACCGGAGTGTTTACCCAATACCATGCGATGGCTGCGGCCCACTTCGGCGGGATCGATCGCCTGATAGTTCCGGGGATCTTTCAACAAACCGTCGACATGAATACCGGCTTCGTGGGTAAAGGCACCCTCGCCAATGAGGCTTTTCTGCCAGGCCACCGGTCGTCCGGAAGCCTGGGCGACCAAGGCCGACAAGCGGTCGAACTGTCGCAGATCGATCCCCGCCTCAAGGCCGTGAAGGTGTTTCAGCGCCATCACCACCTCTTCCATCGGCGCATTGCCGGCACGCTCGCCCAAACCGTGAACGGTGGTGTTGACGTGGGTCGCCCCACCCATGACCGCCGCCAGCGTGTTGGCAGTGGCCAATCCCAAGTCATCGTGGGCGTGAATCTCCAACTCCAGGTCGCAGGCTTGTCGCAACTGTCCAATGCGCGCCACGGTGCCGAACGGTTCCAGCACCCCGAGGGTGTCGGCGAAGCGAAAGCGCTGCGCGCCTGCCCGCTGAGCCTGCTCCACCACCTGCAGCAGGAATTCCGGATCGGCCCGCGAGGCGTCCTCACCGCCCACACACACGGCCAGCCCCATATCCAGCGCCGCCGGCACTTGGCGCTGAATCTCGCCCAGAACCCAAGCGCGGCTCTTGCCCAGCTTGTTGTGTATCTGCTGATCGGACACCGGCACCGACAGATCCACCATGTCCACACCCAGATCGTGGCAATGAAACCGGTCGTCCTCTCGCATGCGCGCCCACACCAACAGTCGCGCCTTAAGGCCCTGGGCAACGATGTCCCGGATGGTCTCCCGCTCTTCCGGCCCCATGGCCGGAATGCCGATTTCCAGCTCCGGCACACCGAGCTCGTCGAGCCCCCGGGCGATACAAAGTTTCTCCTCAGCGGAGAAAGCCACACCGGCAGTCTGCTCGCCATCGCGCAGGGTGGTGTCGTCGACAACAATCAGCTTGGTTTGGTCCATGGCAAGGACTCCACAATCAGTTACCCCTCGCTATGCAACCGGCGTACCAAACTATAAATTTCTTCAAAAACAATGAAATAGGATTCGCGCAAAGGAACACATTGTCGCAATCCTCACAACATCCGCAAACGCACTTGTGCGGCTAACGACAAAAAAAAGCCACCTGGAGAAGGTGGCAAACGCAAGGTCGGTGTATCGCACCTTGGAGCATCCGAATCACCCGATCTCATAGGGTGCCGAAATCTCACGCATAGGTCGGTGCAAAGGCTTTTTCCGGCTCCGCAAGCGGCCCATCCTGATCCCAGTAGGGAGAGAGCTTACGCAGCTTGGCCACGATAGGCGGCACCGCCTCGATCACCCGGTCGATCTCTTCGGCCGTGTTGTAACGCGACAGCGAAAACCTCACTGAGCCATGGGCGGCGGTATAGGGAATATCCATCGCACGCATCACGTGCGACGGCTCCAGTGAGCCGGAGGTGCAAGCCGAACCACTGGATGCGGCGATGCCCTGTTTGTTGAGCATCATCAAAATGGCTTCCCCCTCGATATACTCGAAGGCGATGTTGCAGGTATTGGGCAGGCGATTGGCCGGATCGCCGGTGACGAAGGCATACGACACCGCATCGAGAATTCCCCGCTCCAGCTGATCCCGGAGCGCCGCCACCTGAGTGTTTTCGTAGTCCAGATGTTCCAGCGCCAGTTCGGCCGCTTTCCCCAGCCCGACGATGGAGGCCGCATTTTCCGTGCCCGCGCGCCGTCCCCGTTCCTGATGACCGCCGCGCAAAAGCGGCCGAAACCGAACGCCGCGGCGTAGATACAACACCCCGATGCCCTTGGGCGCATGCAGCTTGTGACCGGACAAGGACAGCATGTCGATTTTGCTGTCCTTGAGGGAGATGGGGATTTTACCCACGGCCTGGACGGCGTCGGTATGGAACATCACGCCGGCGGCGTGGGCCATCTCGGCCATCTCCAGCACCGGAAACAGCGTGCCGGTCTCGTTGTTGGCCCACATTACCGACACCACGGCAACCCGATCGCTGAGCAAGTCGCGGTAGGCATCCAGATCCAGCCGCCCTTTCGAATCCACCGTGAGGTAGTGAACCGTATAGCCGTCCTTCTCCAGGTACTCGCAAAGGCTGAGTACCGCCGGATGCTCCACCACCGTGGTGATGATCTCTTTGCGTTCCGGCTGCGCCTTCAGCGCGGAAAGAATGGCCGTGGAGTCCGACTCGGTCCCGCAGGAAGTGAAAATGATCTCCGAGTCGTGCTCGGCGCCCAGCAGACCTTGAACCTGTTTGCGTGCCTTTTTGAGGGCGAAACCCACCTTGTTGCCGAAAGCATGAATGGAAGATGGATTGCCGAACTGTTCGGTGAAGTACGGCAGCATGGCCTCCACCACCGAAGTGTCTACCTGGGTGGTGGCGTTATTGTCGAGGTAAATACCCGCCACGGCTCAACCCTCCGCTTCCAACAGCGCCAGCTCGGTCTCCGGCGCGACTTTAAAGAACTCACCCAGCTCTTCGATGATGCGCTGCTGAATTCCGCCTAACGTGGCCGATGCGATCTGGCAACCGTTGCAGGCGCCGATCATGCGCAGATACACGGTATTGCCCACCACATCCACCAACTCCACATCGCCGTTGTCCTGTTGCAGCTGAGGACGAATGGACTCGATCACCATCTCGATCCGCCGAATCTTCTGAAGATTGGTCAACGGCTTTTTCTTGCTCTGCGCCGCCTCGGCCACCTGGGGTAAGGGCTGTCCGGCAACCGCCGGATCGAAACTCTCACCCACCTCGGCCAACACCTGGATCAGGATTTCTTCGATGCCCTCGTGACAGGCGGCGCATCCGCCACCGGCCTTGGTGTAGTTGGTGACGTCTTCGACCGTTTTAAGCTGATTGGCGCGAATGGTTTCCTCGATTTTCACCGCATCGATGGCGAAGCACTTGCAGACCAATGCACCCTCTTCGTGATCATCGCTCCACACCTCGCCGCGGTAGTTCGCCACCGCTGCCTCCAGCGCCTCGCGGCCCATGACCGAACAGTGCATTTTCTCCGGCGGCAAACCCTCGAGGTAATCGGCGATATCCTGATTGGTCACTTGCAACGCGCGATCCAGCGTCATGCCCTTGATCATCTCGGTCAGCGCCGAAGACGAGGCGATGGCGGAACCGCAACCGAAGGTCTGAAAGCCCGCATCTTCAATAATTTCCGTTTCCGCATTCACCTTGAGCGACAACCGCAGGGCGTCGCCACAGCTGATCGAACCCACATCGCCAATGGCATTGGCGCCTTCGACGGCACCTGCGTTGCGGGGATTGTAAAAATGCTCTTTAACGGTTTCCGAGTAATCCCACATGCTTCACCTCCGGGCCAAACTTCGGCGTCAACCTAAACCGAGAATGAGGAACCGCAACCACAACTGGCGCTGGCGTTCGGGTTCATAAACTTAAAGCCGCTGCCATCCACCGAATCGAGAAAATCCACAGTGACGCCTTGCAGCATCGCCGCACTTTGCGGATCGACCAGCACCTTCACCTCACCGCATTCGACCACGGTATCTTCGGCGGCCTTTGTCGCCTCCAAGGCCAGGGAATACTGCATACCCGAACAACCACCGCCGGCAACGGCGATACGCAAGCCCGCCACGGGTGTTTCCGCTCCGCGAATAAAGCGAAGGACCGCCTTCTGGGCGCTTTCAGTCAGAGATAGCATGGTGTTCTCCTCGGTTGGCAAGTGAATTGCACCTTGACGTTAGGAAGCAATTTGCAAAGCCTGTGCCACTCTGCAGACAAAGCATTAAACCCTGTTTTTTAATGGTTTTTTTCGGAGCAACCCGCCACCGGGTGTGTCGCAAACCGCACAATCCCACCTCTCTCACGCGGGCCGACCGTGGGATACGGCACAATTTGTAGCCAACCGGAGGATTCACCCATGCAATTGACGGATCTGGAACCCGGCGACATGGTTTTCGCCGCGGTGGACATCCTGAACGACGGCAGTCTCGAAACCCTGCCGCCCGATGCACCGCTGGCCAGAGCCGGCAACCGGGGTGTGCTGTTGAATACCGGTCATCTGGAACAGACGCCCGATCAGGCGGTCTATCTGGTGAGATTCGAGCGACCCGGCGGTGACCTGGGCCCTGCAGTGGGCTGTTGGCCGGAAGAACTCACCGCCGAACCCGGCGTTCCGGCGCACCGGGACGGTGCGCCCTGATCCGGGATCGCTGCGGGGTGGCTAAACCGAATATCGGGGCGGCGGGATGGCCAAACCCGCTGTGGCCGACACGGCCTGGGGGAGACGCGGGCAGGGCTCCGATTCGGCCCCTTGTTCAGCGCCGTCGGGCGCAGCAAAGGCATCACACAAGGGCCGCACATGATGACCCGGCAACAGCAGATTCACCGCGCTGCCGGGGGCCGGCAAGGGTTCATCCCAATGTCGGTGGACGTAGATAGCGGAACCATCCGCCAGTTCGCAGCACAACTCACGGTAGGCCCCCAACTCGTGGACACTCACCACCCGCGCGCCCAGCGCGTTGGCATCCGAGCCGGCGCCGAGTCGGATGCGTTCGGGACGAATGCCCAAATGGCTGGTCGGGGCCGGGGCCGGCAATGCCAACTCACCCCAAGACCCGCGCACCCACGGTGGCTCAAGCGCGCTCACCGGCAACAGATTCCGCCAACCCAGCACACGCGCCGACGCCACGTCGCCCGGATTCTCGAAGACCTCTGCTTTCGGTCCTAGGCGGCAGATTCGGCCGTCGACGATCACCCCGATGTGGTCGGCCATCAGCCGCGCCTCTTCCAAATCGTGGGTCACCAGTACCACCGGCCGTCGATAGTCCGCCAGGGTCGACATCAACTGGGCTCGCAACCGCTGCCGCAGGTGAAGATCCACGGCGGAAAACGGCTCGTCCAACAACAGCAGGTCCGGCTGCCGCACCAGTGCCCGCGCCAAGGCCACGCGCTGGCGCTCGCCACCGGAAAGCTGATGCGGATAGCGGCGGGCGTGGCCGGCCAAATCCATGCGCTGCAGCCAGCTATCCACCAATCGCCGGCGCCGGCGCCGGGGCAGGCGGAAGCCGACATTGGCCGCCACGGTCATGTGGCCGAACAAGGCGTAGTCCTGAAACACCACGCCGACGCTGCGCTGTTGCACCGGCCGGTTCACCGCCCGCTGACTGTCGAACCAGGTGGTGTTGCCCACCCGAACCATACCCTGATCGGGCTGTTCCAACCCCGCCAGAATCCGAAGCAGGGTAGTTTTGCCACTGCCCGACGGTCCCAGCAATACCGTCAGTCCCGTATCGGGCAGGGTGCAATGCACACCCAGAGCGAATCCCTTCCGGCGAAAAACAAAACTGGCCCGGATGCCGCTCATGCCCGCAGCTCCGCGTACCAGCGCCGGTTCATACTGTAAACCGCCACCAGCACCCCGAAGGAAAACACCAAAAGCGCAGCCGACAGCAACCCGGCGAGATCATACTGCAGCAACTCCACCTGCTCGTAGATGGCCACCGAGACCACCTGGGTGTGTCCGGGGATGTTGCCGCCCACCATCATGACCACGCCGAACTCACCCATGGTATGGGCGAACCCCAGCACCATCGCCGTGAGCAATCCCCGCCGGATCTGCGGCAAAATCACCGCCCAAAACGTGAACCAGCGGGACGCGCCCAAGGTCCACGAGGCCTCCACGGCGCGGCGGTCCAGGGTCTCGAACGCCGCCTGCAACGGCTGCACCACAAAGGGCATGGAATACACGCACGATGCCAGCACCAATCCGCCAAAGGTGAAGGCCAGGGAATGGCCGGTGAGGGTGTGCCAAAAGGCGCCGGCCGGTCCCCCGGGGCCCATAAAAATCAGCAGATAAAAGCCCAACACCGACGGCGGCAGCACCAGTGGCAGAGCGGTGACGGCCTCCACAGGGGTCTTCCATCGGCTGCGGGTGACGGCCAACCACCACCCCAGCGGCAAGCCGATGGCTAAAAGGATCACCACCGTCACCGACGAGAGCCGCAAACTCAGCCAGACCGGCTCGAACAGGGATGCGGAGTCGGCCGGCATCACCGTCTACTCGATCCGGTAACCGAAACGGGTGATGCGCTCCCGTGCGGCCTCGGATTGCAGGTAGTCCCAAAATGCCCGGGCGTCGGCATTGCCTTCGGCCCGCTGCAGCATGACCGCCTGTTGCCGGATCGGGGCGTGATTGTGTTCGGCGATAGCCCAGTACCGACCAGGGGGCTCATCGGCGCCGACAACCAACTGCGCCAGGGCGATGAAAGCGAACTGCGCATTCCCGGTGGCGGCGAACTGATAGGCCTGGGCCACATTCTCGCCGCGGATGATCCGGCTGTTGAACTCATCCCGAAGACCCCAGCGTGTCAGCACCGCCTCGGCCGCGGCGCCGTAGGGCGCCACTTTGGGGTTGGCCAAGGCCAGCCGGCCGCTGGAGGTGGCCAATGCCTGTCGGGGATCTTGTTCGTCGGCCACACCCGAGGGTGCCCACAGCGCCAGAATCCCCACCGCATAGGTGTAGCGGCACCCGGCGACGGTCCGGCCTTCCTGCTCCAGTCGTGCCGGTTCGCGCTCGCTGGCGGCGTAGAACAGATCGTACGGCGCACCATTGACGATCTGGGCATAGAGTTTTCCGGTGGAACCGGCGCTGATGACCACCGGCTGTCCGGTGGCGGCCCGAAACTCCTCCGCCAAAGCGCGCATTGGCGCGAGAAAGTTACTGGCGACGGCGACATGCACCTGGGCCTGAACGGGCGCCACGGCCCACAGACAAAGGCAAAGCGAGAGCAGGATCGGGCGTTTCAAACCATCCATTCGGCAAGCTTCCTCGGCACGGCCGGTCCGGTTTCGTATTGAGCTTTCCAATAACCGTGCCAAAGACCATCGGCGGATAAGAAGCCGGCAACCCCTTGAATCCATATCGGAATCGATCGCAGCACACCGACCTGCCCTTTCGCGGATTGTGCGAAATGCGACACGATATCCGCGCCCAGCGACCCGCCATTGTCGTGTTTCGACCCCAGCCGGCGTGTGGTATCGATGCCCCGTCGCACTAGCCGGAAATCGGCAGCAGGCGCGGCTCGGACTTGATCAGCGCCTCGCGGCCCCAGGCCGTGACCGCTTCGACGAACCAACGCGGATCGCGGGGATGCACCCGGACCACATCATACTCGGCGAAAAAGCTGCCGTCGGCGTGGACGATGAATTCCCCGCATTTGCACCCTTGCGGATCTTGCCAGACACCCACCAGGCCATCTCGCCCGGTCGCCGGATCGCGCGCCAGACGGCAATGGGCCTCGGTGTACGACGCGATGAACCGCTCCGACTCCGAAAAACCCAACTTGTGAACCTCGTGCTCCAACCGTTCGCAGATGGCACGGGTCAGGTGATCGACCTCGGCCATGCGCACTTTGAGTTCGGCATCACAAAGCGTCATTGTCCCACCTCGCAATCCGCGTTCAATTTAATTCTCACCCACACCGTCGGCCAAGGACGCCAGCACCGTCACCCCCACCTGATCCTGGGGATCCAAACGATGGAGGGCGTCGATCAGCGCCACCGCCCCGGCCTGATCGCTCTGCCGCAAACGGATGAAACACAACGCCTTGAGGCTATAGAGATAAACACGCGGAGGCCCTTCCAGGGCGGCCCAATCGGCGCTGGCAGCATCGAGCGTGCGCCAATCGGAATCGAACCCGCCGGCCTTTGCCGACCGGGTCAGGGCCTCGTGAACCATCTGCTCGGCGCGCTCGGTAAAGCCGCGATAAAAATACAGCTTGTAGAGTGCGATCAACACTTCCAACTGATCCGGGGCTTGAGCGCGGGCCTGCAACAGCGCCCGCTCACTGGCCTCGAAGGCATGGGCGTTGGCCGCCGCGACTTGCAACAGCGCGTTAATCTCATCGGGAATATCGGCGCCGAAACGCACCCGCTCCTCGCGCCAGGAAAGCACTTTCACGGCAGCCGCCATCACCAGTATCCGGGCGCGATCAGCAGCCGCTCCACCACCCGATCCTCGGTCAAATGCTCATCGAAAATCTCCGCGACATCCGGCACCGATACCGGGGCGTACATCACGCCCTCCGGGTAGACCAGCACATTGGGCCCCTCGCCGCAGGGGCCGAGACAGCCCGCCGCGGTGACCTGAATGGTGGCGAACAGGTTGCGTTGCTGAAGAGTTTGCAAGAACGCCTCGTACACCGCCGCACAACCTTTGCTGCCGCAGGAACCGCGGGGATGGCCGGGCGGACGCGACTGCGTACAGACAAAAACATGCTTTTGAGGTCTCGGCATGAGTGCTCTCCGGGCTCGCTCACGCCGCCGCTTCAGCCGCAGCGTGACTCAAACAGTCTTTGGGACAAACGCGGGAGCAGGCCTGACAGCCGATGCAGTCCAGGGCGTTGGCCAGATTCATCACCATGGCCGCATCATCCGAAAAAACATCGTCATCATCGTCGAAATCATCGTCTTCGTCGTCGATTTCTTCGCGCTCCACCAGCGCAAACACATCGCGCGGGCACACCTTGTAGCAGCGGCCGCAGCCGATGCAGGTACTTTGGTTCAAAGCGGTCACGAAGGCCGGCGTCCACGCCGTGCCGCCTCGCGTCACACCGGTTATCACACTCACGGCTCGATACCTCCTCAGACGGATTCGGCAGGCGCCGAATCGGCCTCCACCGCTTGAAGTTTTTCATTCGCATCGGCCCAGACCCGACAGGCCTCGTAGGTGGCCTCGGCAATCCCGGGAAGCTCTTCATAGGCCGCCGGCAGCCGGTCCTCCACCAAATCATGCAGTTCGCTGGCCCTTTCGGTGGCGATACGCTTGGCTTTTCGGACGGCTTTTTGCAGTGCTTTCAACTCATCCGGACTCATCGCACCCTCCTATTCACCGGCCACTTGCGGGTAGGCTTCGATCAACTCCACGGCCTTGTTCACCCACTTTTCCGCCTCGCTGCGCATTTTTTCCAGATCGGCAAAGCCGAAGCGATGCACATCCCGGAGCGTGCGGTCGATCACCACCAGCTTGCCAACGGTAATCAAGGCCCGCCCGAAACCCTCGTGACTCAACTGAATCATGGGAACCGCCATCAACCCGCAACGGGCTTCGATGGTGGCCGCCAAGGCGTTGTAGTAAGCCTTGACCCGAGACAGAGTCACTTCGTCCGGATCGCCGATGATGGGGATTTCCTTGCGCATCTCCTTGGTCACCACAAACGGCGCCAGAATCCGGGCTGCCGACCAATCGTCGTAAGTCCCGTAGGTATCCACGGCCCGCATTTGGCGAACCATTTCCTTGCCGAAATCCGAATCTAGAACCGGATCGTCTTCCACCACCAAAGCCTGCGCTTCACCCATGGCTATCTCCTGTAAGCTCACGCGTTAAACCCATGCCGCAACCGGATCGCCGATACCGCAAAATCACCGGCTGAAACGTCGGCCCCGACAAGCCACGTTTCAGGCGCCAGCGCACCGCGTAGAACCCGGCAATCAGCCCCGCAACACCACTCATAAAGGCGATTCCATCGCCTGCCCCGAAATGCACGCTGACCGCGACCGCACCGATCATCACTAGCAGAGGCACCATGTAACTGACTGCGGCGGCGCCCACCAACGCTTCCTCGGACAGTCCCAGGACCAGGGTCTGATCGACCTCGGCGCCCACCGGATCCGGCACGCGCATGCGAACCGGCCCGCCACCGACCAGCTTGCCGATGGCCGAGACGCCACACTGCGCCGCTTCGGCGCAGTGGCCACAGGCGCTTTTGCGTTCGGTTTCCACCCAGACATAGCCCGGTTCCACCGCCACGACTTTCGCTTCGGTTTCGATCATGCCCTCACTCCTCCCAGCCGTCGGCTTCCATTTGCCCGAAGCGGTCCGCGGCCGGGGTGGCTTGCGCCCGAATGGCGCGGGCCAACCAGGCGCAGGGACCGTCCCGCAACTGCTGTTGCAGTGAATCCAACAATTCGGAAATGGCCGAACCCGGCGTCACTTTGACGGGCTGAATACCGCCGGATTTCAACTTGGCCACCGCAGAACCGCCCACCGCCTGGGCATAGACCGCGACACAGCCATCGAGGGCATCGATCTTGGCGGTCAACTTGTCCTCGTTGCCATCCATCGCCAGAGCGCCGAACTGGACCACTTCCAGCAACTCCGCCCGATCGGGATCCACCACGTAGATGGCGAAGGACTCGGCAGCCCCGAAGTGCTGGTTGACCTCGTTCATGTCCGTACTGGCGAAAGCGACTTTCACTGCGGCATTCATCCAGCCAGCCTCCTCAGTGTCGGATTGCAGAACTTTCAAACGGCGTTTCAGTGTCATGGGACGACTCTCTGTACTCGGGTTTCTGCGCGAAGATCGACCGATAAGGATGTATCTCGCCCTTTTCCAGCTCGAGCATGATGTTGGCCAGATCGAACAAACTCTGACGGGCACCCCGATAGCCGATCCAGGTCCGTTGATATCCGCCCAGATGGTCGTATTGGGGAAAGCCCGCCCGCAGCAGTGGCTTGTCCAGACGCCATGCGCTCTCCACCGCGTGGGAATTGCCGATGATCACATCGGCCTCGGCCGCTCGGGCGAGATGCTCCAGATCTTCCAGATCGCCGATCTGAACCTGATCGCAAGCCAGACGCACCAGAACCTTGGCCTTGGCGGGCACCACCGCGGCCACCGTTTGGGCGCCGACGGTTTGCAGAAAATCGCTGAAGGCATGAACCAAGTCGGGATCGCCGGCGATGGCGAAGCGGGCCAGCCCCAACATGAAGTGGGTATCCAACATGGCGTCTTGCAGTTGTGCGCGCTGACGCACCAACCGCTCGGGCACCGCCTCGCCGGACAGCACGTGCAGCGCATGGATAAAATCGTCGAAAGCCTGCAAGCCCATGAGATGATCGAACCGGTAATCGGGAACACCGGTACGCTGGGCCAAAAGGTCCGCCGCCGGGTTCATCGAGGCCCCCACCACCACCGTGGCAACGGCATCCCCGAGATGGCGCAACTCCCCCACCGGCGTTCCCCCTACGGTGAGAGGGCTGTAGTCGGTTTCGGTGAGGTGGCCATCCAGCGAATCGGACAGATCGGGCAGCACGACCGGTCGCAGCCCGAACAGCTCAATGGTCTCTTTGAGCTCCTCCAGGTCGCCCGGGGTCAGCGCCGCACCCACCAGCACGTTCAGTTGTTTCTTACGTCGCCCCGGGCGGGTTTCGGCCTGTTCACGCGCGGGCACCAATGCCTCGATCACCGCCCGGGTGGCGGCCGCAAAGCCGCTTTCCAAACAACCGCTGAAATCAGGCGCCGAAAGGGCCACCACCGGAATCTGTTGATACTCGGGATACTGGTCGCGGAAGCGGCGCACGGCCATTTTTACATCCGAACCCTGGGTTTCCGCCAAGCCCGTGGTGGGCACACCGATCAAGGCGGGTGTGTTCTTGCTGCAAATGGCTTTGAGGCCGTCGACTACCAAATCTTCCGACCCCATCACCGCGGCCACTTGATCCATCGCCGTGGTTTGCAGGGGAATCGGCTCGCGAAAATGCCGAACGAAAAACACTTTGCCGAAGGCGGTACAACCCTGGGAGCCGTGCAACATGGGAATGGCCCGGTGAAAGCCGAGAAAGGCCAGTGCCGCGCCAATGGTTTGGCTGGCCTTGAGCGGACTGACCGAAAGCGCCTTGTTGCGTTTGAGCACCTCAGACATGGGCAGAGCGCTCCCGGTGACCGGCCAACCACGGCGCAGGGGCCCGCACCGCATCCCAGACCGGGCTGTTGAGCGTCAGGCTCAACTGCCGGGCCAGCTCCACCATGCCGGTATAGCCGGCGTAGCCGAAATCGCGCTCCTGGTTGATGTCCAGAAAGGGAATGCGCGCTTTCAGGGCCGTGTACATGTTGCGACCGCCAGCGATAAGGATATCCACCTGGTTTTCGCGAACGATGTCGATCAGGGCGCGGGGATTGCCGTCTTCGATCATCTTGGCGTCCTCGCCCATCAACTCGCGGATGCGCGCCTTGTCCTCTTCGGTGGATTTCTTGGTGCCGGTGGCCACCACCTGCATGCCCAGATCCTGCAGGGCGGAAATGATGGACCAGGACTTCACCCCGCCGGTATAGAGCAACACTTTCTTGCCGCGCAGCTGCTCGCGCCAGGGCGCCAGCGCGGCGTCGATCCGGGCCTCCTCCCGCGCGATAAGCTTCTCGGTCCGCTCGGTCAGACCGGTATCGCCAATCAAGCGGGCAATGTCGCGCAGCGCGTTGGACACGTCCTGCACACCATAAAAACTGCCTTCGAACCACGGCGTGCCAAATGCGTCTTCCAGCTTGCGGGCGACATTGATCATGGCCTTGGAGCACACCATCATGTTCACTTCGGCCCGGTGCATGGTTTGCACCTCGCGAAAACGGGCATCGCCGGACAAGGTACACAGCACGCGGATCCCCAACTCGTCCAGCAGCGGCAGGACATGCCACAGCTCCCCGGCGATGTTGTACTCGCCGATGAGATTGATGTCATGGACGCGATGGCCGAAATCGACCGGCAGCGGGTCCGGCTCGCGGGTGCCGCACACATACTTCACCATCGCCTCGCCGGCGATGCGGTTACCCAGATTCTTGGTGCCGTAGAACCCCGCCGCGTCCACCGGCACCACCGGTGTGCCCCAGCGCGCTTCGGCAGCCTTGCAGGTGGCCTCGATATCGTCACCGGTCAGCGCCGGTACGCAGGTGTTGTAAACGAACACCGCCGCCGGAGAATAGCTGTCCACCGCCTGTTTGATGGCGTGGAACAGGCGTTTTTCTCCCCGTCCCATGATCACATCCTGCTCGGTCAGGTCCGTGGTCATTCCGATCTTGTAGAGGCGGGCGCCGGAGGAACGGGTACCCCGGTTGTCCCACGAACTCCCGGCGCAGGCAATGGGCCCATGAACGATGTGTGCCACATCAGCGATGGGCAACAGGGCGATCTGGGCGCCATCGAATGCGCAACCCCCCGCGGCACTGCCCGGTTTGGGCTTGGCACAACCGGATTTCGCTTTCTGGTTGTGGGAACAGGCCGGTTCATCCAGCAATGCAGCGATGTCTTTCTCTTTCATAGGACACCCGTCAATTCACCCACAACATCCCTTGCAAGGCCGATACCAAATCCCACATCACTGTTTTAATTGACTTTTGCCCCCAGCCGACTTGTCGCGAATGCGACAACCCACCGCCCCGCGCAGCATCCGCGACAAAGCCGGGGCGAGATCAGGCCCGGAAAAGGGGGCTAGGCCCGATAAGGCGTGTCTTGCCAGCGCAGCAGCACGGCGAGATCCCGCGGAGGAAGGTAACTGAAGCCGTTGATGGGGTCGTGGTCGCGGGCGATCTGATCGCCGAGGTTCTGGGGAACGCCGGCGCCCGCCACGATGTGAAAAAACCAGGCGAATGGGTAACCGGCGTCGCGGTCGAAGGCATGGATGCGCTTGGCCAACTCAGCGCCGGTGGCGCCGGCATCCCACGCGGTGTTCTCGTGACGGTGGGCCGGCAGCGGCCGGGCACTGAGCTGCGTCACGCCATCGGCGCCCACCGATTCGTGCACCGCCAGTGCCCAGTGATCGCAGAACCGTACCGCCCGGCCGGCACTGCTTTCGTCCCATTCGGTCAGCATTCGCGACAATGCGCCGGCCCGATCGAACTCCATGCCGGCGATCACTTCCCGGGCCATCACCAGGCGCCGAAAGGCATAGCGCGGCGGACCGATGGGTTCCGGTTCGAGCAGCCTATAGTCGATGGGATCGACGAATTCTTCCAGACTGTCGGGCTGCCAGTCGGGATCGGACAGTTGCCGGTCCAGCACCTCCTGCAGCTCTTCAACTTCCAGTTGCATGAACGCATCGGCGCTGCGGCCCACCGGCGCGGTGAAGTAATGGGTGCGGCCCACCAGGCGGGTGGCGTAGAGATTCTCCCGGCGGCACAGCGTCAGAAGCCGGATCAGGTCGCCATCCGCGGCTTCTTCCGCCCACGCCGGCAGGCTTTCGGCAAGTCGCTGCCGGTGGCCGTCGACCACGCCGCCTAAGCGATACCAGCCGCCGCGGCTCAGTACCGTCTCGAAACCCTGTTGCGGGCAGCACCGGGCCAGTGTCCGGGTCAATCCGGCCACCCCCTGGGAAGGATCACTGGCCGCGCAGGCCTGTGCGACGATCTCGAGGTCTTGGATGGCCGTTTCCACCGGGAATCCTTGTGTGGGCTTCGCTAAGGGGTGTCGGGACGAGACGAATGCGCGTTTCGCCACCGTTGGCGGGCCGTGGCCGCCACATCCGGATCGGCGTCGTCCAATCGTGCTTCGACATGGGCGATGGGCACCCGATCCACGGCCAGGCGGCGGACCCGCCAATCGCTGTCGTCCAACAGCACCGTGACCTGCTCCGGCGGGAGCCGCTCCGCCACCACCAGGCGCACCTCGGGATCCGGATCGCGGGCCATCATCATCAAACTCTCGGGCGGCAATCGCTGGGCGACCGTTTTGCGCACTTCGCGGTCCTGATCCACCATCATCCGGAATAAACGGCCCGGCGGGAGCCGGCGGGCCACGTACTGGCGCACCAGGTAGTCGGCATCCTCCGCCAAACGTTCCAGGTGTTCGGGGGCAATGCGATCGGCCACGGTGATTCGCACTTCACGGTCCGGGTCGTCGAGCAACAACGCCAGATCGCCCACCGGCAGGCGGTAGGCGAGCACCCGCCGCACCACTTCGTCCGGATCGCCCAGCATCTCCCGCAAGCGCCGCTGGGATAAATAGCGCGCCGCGATGGCCCGCCGCTCCCAAAACGGATCGCCGCGATAGTCTTCGGCCAGATCGGGATTAACCCGAAAAAAGCGCTCGATCTGCCGGCCGCTCATCGCCCGCACGCAGGCATCACCCGGTTTGCAGCGGCCCGTCTGCAGACGGTCCAGCCGATGGGGGCAATCGTGACAACGACCGCGCGCGTCCGCCCCCCCCTGCTTCGGCGCCGCCCGCTCAATCATCGGCATCATCCGCTTCCACCTCCGCCAGAACGAGCCCGGTGGCGAGTTCAGGCTGATCGGTAAACTGCAGGCAGTGCCCCCGGCCATCCACCAGATAAATGTTGATTCCGGCCAAGGCCCGAACCGGTCGGGGACCACAAACGTCATCGTCGGCACAGTAGCTGAAATGCAGGTCCGGCCAGGCGGCCCGCAAGGCTTGCACCGTCGTCTCGTCCAGCCCCCGGCCCAAGGTGAACCGGGCGACACGATCCAAGGTGGCCGAGTCGATCATGGCTAAACCGGCTCCTGGTCGGTGGCGAACCGTACCCGGGATTCGGCCGCGTGACCCATGGCCTTGGCCAGCCAGGGTGGCGGTGAAACGGCGATTTTGCACTGCAACTCGGCCAGTTTCTCCCGCGCCAGCGCCACCTGGGGACATTTGATGGGATGCACACCTTCGCGCACCACTTTGGCGGCGGCCGGCCCGCCGATGGACGCCACGAACAACACCTGCGCATCACCGATCAGCGCCGCGCGGTATTTGTTTTTGTCATCCCCCCCCTCGTCGTCCCGCGCGGGACGCACGTCCACCAGGCGAATTTCGTCGGCTGAGACTTGATAGATCAAAAAGTGCTGGCAGGAGCCGAAATGGCCGTCGATCAACTCCCCACCGTTGGATGCGCAGGCGATGCGCAACGAATCGGGCATTTCGCCGCTCTGGTAGGGTTCTGTGGCGGGCAACACCGGCCCGTCCTCGCGCTCACCGTTCAAGATGGCGCAGGCGGCCTTTAACGATACCGAGGCCTGTCCGGACAAGGCCCCGCCGGCTGCGTTTTTCAGCTGCTTGGGCCGTAATGCCGCCAAACCTTCCACGGTGGGCGGCAAACCCACTGCATCGGCCAGCACATCCAGCAGCTCGGCCGCGCTGACCGCCTCGAGCACCCCGGCGGCCAGCCCGATCCTCAAGGCAATTTCTCTGGAAATCATCTCGCTCATCGCACGCTCCTTTCCGCCGCGCAGGACCGGTCGGGGCCGGTCCTGCCTCGGCCGCGGCATCACGCCATCAACGGAATGATGCAGTCGTCTTCCATGCACACATCCACGCACTGGGGCACATCGAAATCCCCCTTGCACTCGGTGCAAGTATCCGGATCAATGCGATAGACGCCCTTGTGAGGCGAAATGGAATTCGTGGGACAAACCGGTTCGCAGTCCCCACAGGCAGTACAAATATCGGCAACGATTTGCAAAGACATCGCTTATCCTCCCGATCGTAAGACCTTAGGATTCACGCCCGTTTGACGCGTAAGGTGGTGGGAAACCTCGGCGGCGGACTGATGGGTTCGATGTAGTATTTCGAACCATCGTCCAGCTCGATCTCCCCGCCCCAGCTTTCGCTGGTGTCGGTTTCCACCGAGACCACCTTCGCTTCCAGATCTTTTTTGGCAACGTAGAAAGACAAAAGCCCCTCGTCGGTACGCCGGATCATGACATTGGGCATGGACAATCACTCCTGTGACCTATCAAACGCCCCTCCCCGCAAGCGGGGAGGGGACGCGCCGGATTAACGGATCAGGTCGTAGTTGTAGTCGGTGGTACCCATGCCCCGAGTCTCTTCGTCGAGGCGCTCCAACACCGCGTTCACCAGGGTCTTGAGCATGTGCATCGCACCTTCGTAACCCAGGGTGGTGTCGCGATGCAGGTGATGCCGGTCGAAGATCGGGAAACCGATCCGGATCAGCGGCACCTCGAATTCCTTGCCCTTGGTGACGGTGTCCCGCTGAATGAACTTGCCGTAGGAGTTACCGATCATGAAGTCGGGTTTGTCAGTGAACATCAGCGAGCGGAAATGCCACAGGTCCTTGCCGATGTGCACCGTGCTGTTGGCGCCGTAGGGCGATTCGGCCAGCATGGCTTCAATCGCCTTTTTCCAGCGCTTGTTGGCATGATTGCAGAGAATATGCACCGGCTCCGCACCCAGTTCGAGCAGGAACTTGGTCATACCGAGGACAAAATCGGCATCGCCGTAGAGCCCGAACCGCTTGCCATGCAGCCAAGCGTGGGAGTCGGTCATCATGTCCACCAACCGGCCCCGCTCCTTGGCCAGGGATTCGGGAATCTCCTGTCCGGTGATTTCCGAGACTTTCATCAGAAAATCGTCGGTCCACTCCAGGCCCATGGGGATACTGATATCGGCCGCCGGTTGCTGCCAGGTGTTCTTGACGAACTTTCTGGTCTTCACCGACTGCCAGGGTTGTAACAACAGCGTGTCGATCGCGTTGGGCGCGTCTTTAACTTCGTCCATGGTGGTGCCACCGGCGTACATCCGGAACTCACCATCGGCGGGGGTATCGAGCACCTCGGTCGGATCGGAGAGGAAGCTGTAGGCCACGCCCATCTCGTCGAGCATGCGCCGAATCACCCGGAAATTGCCGAGATAGGTCTCGAAGCCCGGCACGATATTGATCTTGCCGTTGCTTCCCACCTCCTTGTCGTCCATGGCATTCAAGGTGAAATAGCGGATGATGCCTTCGAACATGTTGTCCCAGCCGGTGGTGTGGGACCCGACGAAACTGGGGGTATGGGCAAAGGGAACCGGATATTCGTCCGGAACGTGGCCTTCTTTGCGGGCATTGCCGATGAAGGCGTTCAGGTCGTCGCCGATCACTTCCGCCATACAGGTGGTGGACACGGCGATCATGTCCGGCTTGTACATGGCTTTGCAGTTCTCCAGCCCGTCGAACATGTTCTTCTGGCCACCGAACACGGCCGCATCTTCGGTCATGGAGTCGGACACGCAGGCAATGGGCTCTTTGAAGTGCCGATTGAAGTACGTGCGGAAATACGCCACACAGCCTTGTGAGCCGTGGACATAGGGCATGGTCTTGGAAAAACCCAGGGCGCACAGGACGGCCCCCAGGGGTTGACAGGCCTTGGCCGGGTTGACGGTCAAGGCCTCCCGCTGGAAATTCAGATCCTGGTATTCCTGGGTGGTGGTCCACTCGAACGTTTCCATGATCTTCTCCATGGGTTCACGTTCTTCGAATACCTTCTTCGCTTCCAGGTTGGTCTTGTATTCGTCCGTCCTGAAAAGCGGATAACTGGGCTGAATGTTTTCTGCATCTTGGCTCATGATGATCTCCTTAACGCGCCACCAATCCGTGGACAAACGTTGTCGGTTGATCCATTCCGGCCGCCGGGGCGGACCGGCCGTCTGGCCGGGCCTTTCCCCGTGCGGTGCGGGACCGTATCAGGCGCCTGCGGCGACCCGCTCGGCGGCTTGGGAGTCGGCTTGCTTCCAAGGCGCCTTGAGTTTCTTCCAGCAGGGATTGTTCAAAGTCATGTCCATATCACGGGCGAAGATGGCAAAGCCGTCGTAGCCGTGATACGGGCCGGAATAGTCCCAGGAATGCATTTGCCGGAAGGGAATACCCATTTTCTGGAAAATGTATTTTTCCTTGATGCCCGAACCGATGAGATCCGGTTTCACCTTTTTCACGAATTCTTCGAACTCGTAGCCGGTGACATCGTCGTAAATCAACGTGGCGTTGCCCATCTCTTTGATGGTGCGATCGTAGTCGTCGTTGTGGCCGAACTCGTAGCCGGTTCCCACCACTTCCATACCCAGATCTTCATAGGCACCGATCACGTGACGCGGCCGCAAACCACCGACATAGAGCATCACCCGCTTGCCTTCCAGGCGTGGGCGGTACTTGGCGATCACCGCTTCGTACTCGGCCCGATAACGCTCGATCACCCGTTCCGCGCCTTCCTTGATGGTGTCATCGAAGTAGGAGGCGATCTTGCGCAGGCTCTCGGCAATCTTGGTGGGACCGAAGAAGTTGTACTCCACCCACGGAATGCCGTACTTCTCTTCCATATGGCGGGAGATGTAGTTCATGGACCGGTAGCAATGGAGTAGGTTGAGTTTGACCTTGGGCGTCAACTCCATTTCCGATAGGGTGCCGTCACCCGACCACTGCGCCACTACGCGTAAGCCCATTTCCTCCAGCAGCGTGCGGGAAGACCAGGCGTCGCCGCCGATGTTGTAGTCGCCGATGATGGACACGTCATACGGGGTGCTCTGGAAACTGTCGTCGTTGTCCCGCTTGTCGAGCACCCAGTCCCGGATCGAGTCATTGGCGATGTGGTGACCGAGGGATTGGGACACACCCCGAAAACCTTCACAGCGCACCGGCACGACCGGCTTTTCGTGCTGCTTGGTTTTCTTTTTGGCCACCGCTTCGATGTCGTCGCCGATCAAGCCGATGGGACACTCCGATTGGATCGACACCCCTTTGCTCATGGGGAACAAGGTCTCGATTTCGTCGATCAGCTTGTCCAGCTTTTTGTCCCCGCCAAAAACGATATCCTTCTCCTGGAAATCGGAGGTGAAGTTCATCGTGACGAAGGTATTCACCCCGGTGACACCGATGTAATAGTTTCGGCGCCCGGCGCGGGAATACTGGCCGCAACCCACCGGACCGTGGGAGATATGGATCATGTCCTTGATCGGACCCCACACCACCCCCTTGGAGCCGGCATAGGCGCAACCGCGAATGGTCATCACACCCGGCAGGGATTTACGGTTGGAGGTGATGCACTTTTTCGACTGCTCGACACTCTGATCGTTGGTCGTCAGGTGCTTGGCACGATCCTTCTTGGCCTTTTCGGGATAGACCTCCAGCACCTCCTGAATGAGGGCTTCGGTCTGTTCGCGTGACATGGTTGTCATAACGGTTCTCCTGATTGCCGCCACCCATCTGTGGACGGTTCAAACGGGAAAGGACGAACCTGTCGAACGGCACTCGCCACACCAGGCCGCGAGTGCCGCGGACAGTCTCTACACACTCACTTCAGCGGCTGCCGTCTGGCCGATGATGCTCTCGTCCTCTTCTTCCATAATCCCGAATTCCATCAACAGCTCTTCGAGCTCATCCATGGTGCAAGGCTGAGGAATCACCAACTTCTTGTTGTCGATGATTTTCTGCGCCAGGGTTCGGTACTCGTCGGCCTGGTTGGAGTTGGGGTCGTACTCGATGACCGTCATGCGACGGATCTCGGCCCGTTGCACCACGTTGTCACGGGGTACGAAATGGACCATTTGGGTGCCGAGTTTGGCAGCCAGGGCTTCGATCAGTTCGTCTTCGCGGTCGGTGTTGCGGCTGTTGCAAATCAAGCCCGCCAGGCGCACACCGCCGGAATTGGCGTATTTCACAATCCCTTTGGAGATATTGTTGGCGGCATACATGGCCATCATTTCGCCGGATACGACGATGTAGATTTCCTGGGCCTTGTTTTCGCGGATCGGCATGGCGAAACCACCGCAAACCACGTCGCCCAACACATCGTAGAAGACGAAATCCAAATCTTCGTCGTAGGCCCCTTCCTCTTCGAGGAAATTGATTGCCGTGATCACGCCCCGACCGGCACAACCGACACCGGGTTCCGGGCCGCCGGACTCAACGCATTTGATGTCGCCGTAGCCGACCTTCAGCACATCTTCCAGTTCCAGATCCTCCACGGTGCCCGCCTCGGCGGCCATTTCCATGATGGTGTTCTGAGCCTTGGAGTGCAGGATCAGGCGGGTGGAGTCCGCTTTGGGATCGCATCCGACGATCATGACCTTCTTGCCCAATTCGGCCAGGCCGGCGACCAGATTCTGGGTGGTGGTGGATTTACCGATACCACCCTTGCCGTAAATTGCACATTGACGCATCGCTGGAGTCTCCTTAGCAGTACATACACACGCGCGCTCGGAACACGAACGCCACTCGAGGCCCATGGAGCAAGGGGCGTGCCATCACACGAAATCGCCTATAACAAGCTGTTTTGTCCGGATATTTCTCATGGTCACGGGAACGAAACAACGGTGGGATATCCAACAATTCGACCGCCGGGCTGTACGCATACCGACAAAACGGGCGGGCACACCACCCACCCACCGAGAGTGCGGCGATGGTGTGGGGGAGGCATCGTCGAAGGCTGCGGCCAGAGGGTGAAGCGTCAGACCGGGCAGCGCGCGCCCGAACCGGAAAAACCGTGTGACGGGTCGAACAATCAGCCTGTGGGATGTACGACACACCACCCAGCGCAGGCCGGCGTGAAGCACGATAGTTGGCGCCGAATCAGGACCTTAAGTCACGCAGCGGGAGGTGGCCCGAATATTGCCGGATGGCAGAGGTAAGTGTTTATTCATTCATCCCATGGGGCCGATCATGAGCCAAATCACCTTGGAAGAAATCGCCCGTGGCGTTACCCGCCACGACATTGTTCCCTACCTCGGTGCCGGTGCCGTGGCCGATGTGGTCCACAGCGAATCCGGCCAGGCCATGCCGGCCGACAGCGAATCGCTGATTCTGGCCATGAACGGCGGACAAGCCATGGCCCCGCGGCTCATGTACGAGTTCCCCCGCGCGGCCATGAACGTGGAACTGAAAAAAGGCCGGCGCTTTCTCACCCGTTTTTTGCAGGAGACCTATGGCCATGCCCACTGGACGCGGGCGCTGCTGCACGATTGGCTGGCGACGGTCAAACCGCGCTATGTCATCGATACCAACCGCGACAGCCAACTTCAGGATTCCTACGCCGCCACGCCTCATACCCTCATCCGGGGCGTGGCACGGCTGGGGGGATCGGATTATCGGTTTCGCATCCATCACTACGATGGCGGGCGCTATACCGCCATCGATCAGGACGCGGTGGATCCCGACCTACCGACCCTGTTCAAGCCCATGGGCAGCCCGCTTCCGGACCCCAGCTTTATCGCCTCCGACGCCGACTATGTGGACTACATCACCGAATTGATGGGTGGCTTCGCCATTCCGAACTTTCTCAAGCAATACCGCCAGAACAAGCAGTACCTGATTCTGGGCCTGCGGCTGACGCGGGATACCGAACGGATGGTGCTCTCGGACATGATCTACGGCGCCGCCACCCCCGGTGGTTGGGTACTGATTCCCGGGGCCACCGACAAAGAGCGGCGATTCTGCGAACGCATAGGCCTTGAACTGATCGATGCCGATATCCCCGAGCTGTTGGCGGCCGCCAGTCAACTTCCGGTGGCGGATCAAGCCACCGCGGACCTGCCGGGTTGAACACCCGAGCCGAAAACGCGCCGGCAACAGGCGCCGGTGCGGTCATCGACTGGGCAAGCGGGCAGTTCATCCTGGGCGTGGCCGGCATGGATGAAACCCATCGGCAATTTGCCGATCTCGTCAATCGGCTCAGCGTAGCCGACACCGAGACTTTCATCGTCCTGTTCGGCGAGCTCTGTGTCCACAGCGAGCTGCATTTCCAGGATGAGGAAAGCCGGATGCAGCTGTGCGGCTTTCCCGCGATCCGCGAGCATCGGGACGAACATCACCGTGTGCTCGCGGAAATGGTCCAAATGCGCCGCCAGGTGGAAAGGGGGGTGATCGGTCTGGCCCGGGCCTATGTCCGGGACGGCTTACCGGCCTGGTTCCGGTTGCATGCCATCACCATGGACAGTGCCCTGGCGGCCCACTGGAAGCACTACGAAGCCTTATTATCGCGATAAGTGGCCGTAGGGCGGAAAGCTCTCGATGCGCTGATCGACCAAGGCACCACCCACCGTGAAGTGATACAGGCTCTGCCAATCGGTGCCGTGAATGCCCAGCAAATCGTGGGTGACATCGTCAAAGTAACAACCGATACCCGTCCCCCGCACGCCGGCCGCCTCGGCTTCGAGATAAAGCACCTGACCCAACATGCCTGCCTCCCAGAACAGTTCCCGGTAGCCCCAAGGCCCATGGGCCAGCGTCGCGTCGAATTCCGCCAGCATGGCGAGGGCAAAGGCGCTGTCGCCGGCAATGGCCTGATGGCAGGACAGCGTCGCGGCCGTGCGCTGGCAGTTGGCGAACACCAGGCTGTGCAAGGGCAGATGGGCCGGCGAATCGGCCACCGGTCGCCAGTGAAACTCCGCTCGGCCGAACTGCCGGCGCAAGGCCGGCTCCTTGGCCAGGTCCCGCACCAACAGATAGAGTCCAGGCCGCAGGCCGGCCACGCGATGAACGAACAGCACCAGGTGAATCCGCGGCGACCAGGGCAGGCTGTCCCAAGGCGCCACCCCGGCCCGGGGCAGGGTCATATCCAGCATCCGGTAAAACTGCGCCGCGGTGATACCCACCCGCGGATCGAAATGCTGGGCGCTGCGCCGCTGGGCGAATATCGCCGCCGCGGACCGACGACAATCGGTGGGCAAGGGCTCCGGGCGAGCCGACGGCACCCAGGCTTGGGATGCGGTGGACGATCCCCGAGGTCGTTCGCAGGCCTGGCTGACCGTTTCGATCACCGGCCAATCCCAATCGTGCTCTGCCGACAAGGGATTGGCCATTCCCTGCCAGCTGCGCGGATCGATAGCCGCCAAGACGGCATCGGGGGTCGGTTCTTCGGCCATGGTTCCCGCCGGACACAACCACAACAGCACATCCGGTGTTTCGCGTTCGGCGCCGCCGAAGTCCTCGCTTCGGGACAGCCCCAGCAGGGCGGCGATATCCGCATCGCCCCAGGGCGCGAGCAGCCGTACCGTCCAACCCAAGGCCGCCGCCGCATAGCGCAGCGCGGCGATGGCATGACCGCAGTCGTGCTGGCAATAGCGGTAGGCGCGCTCGCCGTATTTCCACGCTTCGCGCCAGTGCACGGAGGATAAACCGATGAGGAATCGATCATGGCCGATGGCGGCCGGGGCGATGTCGGGATGAAGATCACAGCGCCGCTCGAGTTGATGGTCGCGGCTCAGATAATGATAAACGCCGCTGCTCAAGCCTTCCATGCCGCCGGTGACCACATAAGCTTCGGTGGGGTGGAGATTGCCGCTGGAGGGATTGCAGCGCAAAGGCCAGCGGTGAGAGCCGTAGCCCTTCCACGCCGACAGCCCCAACGACCGCTCCAGCAGTGCCGCCAGCCGGTCGAACACTGCCCACGCCGGCCCCGCCTGCTCCGGCCGGTACAGCTCGGCGAAGGGCCGGAGGATTCCATCACCCGGCATGGGCAAATCGATTTTCTCCGCGCCATCGAACCACCGAAAAGGCTCCGGCTGGGCATCCCAGTCCAGTCCGCCCGGACCGGCCGCGTAGGCCTCCAGGCGATGTTTGGTGCGTTGGTGATAATCCACCACCGTCTGACTGTGCTGTGGTCCGTTCACGGTGTACCCGTATCCCCGCACCCGCGGTGCGCCAACTGAATCTGCAATGGTTTGGACAATCGCGGACAACCAGCACACGACAACAGCCAGCCGATACGCGGCTGGCCGCCTGCCCATGCCTGTGTTCGCAAATGAACCGGAAAAACCGGTCTCGAACGCTCGACAGAAGCGCCGCTAGTATTCGACCAGAATGTCCTCGTCGCGGACGATCATCTGACAAGCCAATCGCCAGTCGCTGGGTAGATCCTCGACGATGAGCCGTTCCATTTCATCCTTGCTCAACTTGCCGATTTCCCGCAACACGGACTTTTCTTTTTCGGTGAGATGCGAGCCCATGCGGGGTTTGTCGTCCAGGGAACTCACCCGCACCATGCAGGTACCGCATTTGCCGTCTTCGCACTGGAAGTTGATGGGAACATGATGGGCCTTCGCGAGATTCAGTAGCGTCTCGGTGTGGCTACCGGCCACCGCATAGACTGTCATGTCTTTGAATTCCGGATTCGAGAAGGTCACTAAGGCCATGGTTTTGCTCCGTGGGCGGTCGGTGCGACCGCGATTCAAGTGGGTTTGACGGTCACATCGCCGATGATTTGAGCTTGGCAGGCCAGCCGGTCATGCCGTCCGGCCATGTTCTCCCGCAAGACTTTTTCCTCGAGGACCGAGGGCACCGAGAGATTGTTCCAGCCGTTTTCCACATGCATGATGCAGGTGCCGCAGTCGCATTCCCGGCATCCGTAGATGATTCCCGCGCCGATTTTTTCCGATACCTCGATGACCCGCGTGCCCACCGGCACACTGACGGTCTTGTCGATGTCCGCGAAAGTGATCTTGGCTTTTGCCATGAGAGCTACTCCTTATAAATTTCAAGCGTTTTCCGACAGAGAATGACCGCTGCGGTCTTATGCCAGATCCGCCAGATCCACCACCTGTTTTTCGATCGTCTGTCCAACCAGCGTGGCGGCGATGTCGCGACCGAAACGCCGACAGTCCTCAAGCTCGTGTTCGCTCGGAATCAGCTTGACGCGGATACCCGCCAGCGGAACCCGCAGTTTCAGACCGCGCATACGGTCCTCGATCATGCGCACGGCCTCGCCGCTCCAACCGTAAGAGCCGAACGCCGCGCCCAGCTTGCCTTTGAGATTGATCACCACCAGCGAGGAAAGCAGGTCCCACACCGGCTTGACGGCATCACCGTTGATGGTGGGCGAACCGAACACCAGCGCATCGGCCTCTTCGATCAGATCCACGAACGGCTCCACCTCGCCCCCTTCCAGGTCGAACAGCGAAACCCGCACCCCCGGCACTTCATCGGCGCCCTGGTAGAGCGCCGCCGCCATACGGGCGGTGTTGCCGTAAGAGCTCATGTAAAAAATCATCAGCGACTTTTCGTTCTCTCCCGGATCGTCCGAGAGGCTGGAGGTGGACAGCTCCCGATAGCGCTTCACGTAGCGTTCCGGGCGGTCCCGCAGGATCGGGCCGTGGGTGGGGGCAATGAGTTTCAGAGCCAACGGTTCGATCAGTTTCAGGGCTTCGAGCACGTGCTGTTTGAAAGGGCGCATGATGTGGGCGTAGTAGTAGTCAAAAGAAAATCGAAAATCGCCCACCTTGTCGTTGTACAGCCGGGCGTCGCAAAAGTGGCAACCGAACACATCGCCGGAAAACAGAATCTGCTCCTGTTCCAGATAGGTACACTGGGTGTCGGGCCAATGCAGAAACGGCGTGTGCAAAAAGCGCAAACTGCGATCGCCCAGGCTGACCCGGTCACCGGTCTGGGCGGTGGTGTACGCGAACTCACCCCCGCGGGGCTTGAGCAAACCCTTGAGCATCGACGGTGCCCGCCGGGAAATGTACAGGCGGGCCTGCGGCGCCCGTTCCATCAATTCCGGCAAGGCACCGCTGTGATCGGGCTCGAGATGATTGAGCACAATCACCTTGATTTCGTCGTAGGAGGCCACCGACTCCAGTCGCCGGAAGAACTCCTCGGAAAAGTTCTCCTTCACGGTATCGACAATGGCCACCCCTTCGCTGCCGCGAATGAGATAGGCGTTATAGCTGGTGCCGTTGGCGGTCTTGAGAATGATGTCGAAGGTCCGCAGCGACGGGTCCAGCGCCCCGATCCAATACACACCCGGCGCGAACTCCACCGCGCCGCGGGTTTCCAGATCGTTCACCTCGTCAAGCATCACCCGCCTCCGGAACCCAGCACGGTCCGCCGTTGGCGGGTTTACTGCATGCCTCATCGGCGCCTTGGGGGTCGGCGGCCACGCCCAGGCGGGCCAGAAACGCCGAATCGTCGAACCCGGCCGTCCGACCGAACGCGCTCGCCAGCAACGGCCGGCGAATCAGGATCGGTTCTTCGACCAAGCGTCGCAGGGCCGCTTCGGCCGTCCAGCCCTCGACCTTCAGCCGGCCGGTTTTGATCTGCCGCGCGGCGGGATTGAACCACTCGGCCACGGGGCGATGCCGCAAAAAACCGTAGAGACGTTCGGCGGTCCAGGGCTCGCTCAGCAGATCACGCACCACCAACCGGCAACCGCAGCGGGCCAACAGAGCCTTCTGCCGGGCGTTGGTCCGGCAGCCGGGTTTTTCGTAGAACACCACTGCGGTCATGCCGGTCGTTCTCAAAGCGCCGAGACGGCGCGCTCGATGGCGGCATCGACAAAACTGAGGTCGCACATCACCCCCAACCGCGACAGCGACCGCCGGCTGGTGTCGCTAATTTGCGCGCAAATCACCACATCGCAATCCGACAGCAAGCGGGTACGGTGTCGTCGGGCGCCGGCGCCGGCCCTCCGGGGACAGGGCTGAGCACCGATGTAATGCATCATCTCGCCGACCTTTTCATACAGCAGAAACTGCTCGGCCTGGTCGAAGTCCGCGTTCACGCGGGCACCGTCGGTGCTGGCCACGGCAATGAGAACCCGGCAGGAATCCGCCGGCAGCGGCCGGTCCATCGAGACCGCCCACAAATCGGAAAAACGGGCCGGTGATCCGGACGGCAAAGTATTCATATGCATCGGGCTGTTACTCCAGTTTCCGAACGGGTCAACGGGCTTGAATTTCCGCCATCGCTGCGGCCATGCGTTCCGGGGGTATACCGGTCAGGGAGCCGGGCGGGTTCACCACCGCTTGGGTGCCATCGAGAATGGCCCCCTCGATGGGACAAATGCTGGCGCATTGCGGGTAGGCATGGTCGCCTTCGCACTCGGTGCACTTGGTGGGATCGATCTTGAAATGGGGCTTGGCCTCATAGATCGCCTGGCTGGGGCACAGCGGTTCACAGGCCCAACAGTTGACACAGGATTCGACAATGCTGAATGCCATGGCACACCTCCTCTACGCGCCCACTTCGGCGGACTGATCGACCTCTTCCAACAAGCCGGCCTCAGCCATCTCGCGGTAAACCGCGGCCACGGCCTCCTCGATCGGCTCCATGGCGTGCTCACCGTTGGGCTGAATGCCAGCTTGCTCCAGCATGCCCCAGGGCTCGTAGCCGATCTTGGAGCAGAGCACCGCCTCGCAGCCCTCCAGGGTGCGCAAGGTCTTTTCCAACACGCTTTCGCCATCGCCGCAGGTTTCGTCGCCACCGCAGTACAAATCCACTTTGCGATGGCCGACGAACCGGACTTTCTGCGCCGTGGCCTCGTAGACGAGGAACTCCTTGGCATGACCGAAATGCTGATTCACCACGCCGCCACCGGTGGTGGCCACCGCCATGAGCACCGGTCGTGTCCGTGGCACGGGGGCCTTGAGTTCGGTCAGGGACACCAAGGGCTCACTGGCTTGCTGACGCTTGGCCTCGCGCTCTTGTTCGATCTGTGCCTGGACCTGGGCCCGCATTTCCATCGCTTGTTCGTAATCGATGTCCATCTGCTCGATCTTGTCCATGGTGAACTCGGCGCCGCGATCCTCGCCGAGTAAACCCACCGCATCGGCGCGGCACTGCCGGCAATGCCGCATCATGTTCATGTCCCCGGCGCAGGCGTCCTGGAGTTGCTGCAACTCGGCGTGGCTGGGGCCGCGTTGGCCCATCACGCCATAGAAGGTGCCGTGTTCGGCCTCGGCAATCAGCGGCATGACGTTGTGTAGGAAGGCGCCTTTGGATTTCACCACGCGGCTGACTTCCTCGAGATGCTGCTCGTTCACGCCGGGAATCATCACCGAGTTGACCTTCACCAAAATGCCCCGTTCAACAAGCATTTCCAGGCCCTTTTGCTGCTGCTCGATGAGAATCTTGACGCCCTTTTTCCCCTTGATGCGGCGGTTGTTCCAAAACACCCAGGGGTAGATCTGGGCGCCCACCTCGGGATCGACGCAATTGATGGTGATGGTGACGTGATCGATGTTGTGCTGCGCCAACTCGTCCACGTGCTGCGGCAGGGACAAGCCGTTGGTGGACACGCACAGCTTGATATCCGGCGCCTTTTCCGACAGCTGTCGGAAGGTGGAAAAAGTCCGTTCCGGGTTCGCCAGAGGGTCACCCGGACCGGCAATACCCAGCACCGTCATCTGGGGAATGTTCGCCGCCACGGCCATGACTTTTTTCACCGCCTGATCAGGATCGAGCAACTCCGACACCACGCCGGGGCGCGACTCGTTGGCGCAGTCGTACTTGCGGTTGCAGTAGTGACATTGAATGTTGCACGCCGGCGCCACGGCCACATGCATGCGCGCATAATGGTGATGCGCTTCTTCCGAGTAACAGGGATGGTTCTCCACCTTCTTGCGGATTTCCTCCGACAGGTGGGACATTTGGTCATCCGAACTGCCGCAACTGCTGGACGCGCAGCCGCCCGATTTTTTCGCCGTTTCCTGCCCGAGAACTGTCAATTCCATCACTTGACTCCCAGTCGGGTCGCTACCGTTCGACGCCCACGCGGACGCCACCTTTGCATAGCTTTTTGCAAAGGCTGTGCCTAACCGGAAGATCACTCGCAAATATCTGTTTACAAATAGTAATGGGAGATTGTCGAGGGAGGATTGTCGGCTCTGCGACACGGCGGGACAGTACAGATTGTGAGAACCCCAACAGGCCCGTGCCTACCCGAGCCAGGCGGCACGATGATTTCACATTTGGCGGACTTTGATTTGGTAGGTCTGAATGCGATAGGCGATTTGACGCGGGGTCATCCCCAGCAAGCGTGCGGCGCGGGCCTGTACCCAACCGGCTTCTTCCAGCGCGGCGATCACCCGTTCGCGCTCGTCCAGTTCGGGGTCGTTGAAATCCACCTTGACCTGGGCGGCGGCGGTCTCCGCCGCTGCCGGACTTTCCTCGATGCCGGTAAGGGTGATGGTATCGCGATCGATAATCCCATTCGGGCTCATGATGGCAGCCCGTTCCAGGCAGTTTTCCAGCTCACGCACGTTACCCGGCCAATTGTGGCGCATCAACAGCCGAATCGCGCTGTTGGTCACCTCCAGATCGCGGCCCTGGGCGCGGGCGACTTTGTCGGTCAGATAACGGGTCAAATCCGGAATGTCGGCGACACGCTCACGCAATGCCGGCGTGGCAATGGGCATGACATTCAGCCGATAGTACAAATCCTCACGGAAATCCCCCCGCTGCACCTCGGATTCCAGATCCCGGTTGGTGGCCGCGATGACCCGCACATCGACCTTCAGCGTTCGCAGCCCGCCCACCCGCTCGAACTCGCCCTCTTGCAGCACCCGCAGCAACTTGGCCTGAAAGGCCGGCGAGATCTCGCCGATTTCGTCCAAAAACAGGGTCCCGCCGTCGGCCTGCTCGAAGCGGCCGGTCCGCCGCGTGACCGCACCGGTAAACGCCCCCTTCTCGTGACCGAACAGTTCCGACTCCAGCAAATTGTCGGGTAACGCGGCACAGTTCAGCTTCACGAAGGGGCCGTTGGCCCGCGGCGAATTGTAGTGAATCGCATTGGCGATGAGTTCCTTGCCGGTGCCGGACTCGCCCCGGATCAGCACCGTGGTGTTCCATTTGGCCACTTGCCGAACCTGCTCGAACACCACGCGCATGGCGTCGGTGTGCCCGACGATATTGGCAAAGCCGTGCTCCCCCTTGACCCGCCGGCGCAGGACATCGCGCTCATCGCGTAACTGCTGTTGTTCGTCTTCGACCTGCCGGGCAAGGCGCACCGTCTGCCCCATGAGGTTCGCGACCATTTGCAAAAAACGAACCTGTTCGTCGAACGGCTCGGCCCGGCCGGACGGTTGGGCCGCAAACACCCCCAACGTTTCCCGCTCGCCGATCTTGATGGGAACACCGATGAACGGCCGCTCGGGATTGTAGACGCCGAGCCGATCGAGAAACCGCGGCTCGTCGGCAATCCGTCGAACCACAATCGGTTCGCCCCGGGCCAGAATCGCGCCCACGATACCCTCGCCGGCCCGATAGCGAGTCGGCTCGGCGGCAAGCGGACGGTTGTCGTGCAGGGCGATGACCGTCAGCTCGCCGCTCTCCTGGTCCACCAAACTGACCATGCCCCGGCTCAGACTGCCCTGTTCATGCAACACCTCGAGTACGCCGTGCATGGTCTCGCGCAGATCCAACGAGCGGCTGAGCACCTCGCTCACCCGATACAAGGTCGAGAGCTGGTTTTCCAAAAACGCCTGACGATCACTCATCGGCTGGTGACCGTCGCTGAGCATGGCGTTCACGACCGTCCTTCCTCCAGCGCCCGTTGCCGGTTCGGTACCGCGAACCGCAAGCGGATCTGACACCCCTGTTCGAAGGCCGGATTCACATCCACCACACCGCCGTTTTGGTTCACTGTTTCCTGCACCATGGGCAAACCCATGCCGGCCCGGCCGCGGGCCTGTTTCCAGGCGGTGAAAAAGGGCTCGAAGACTTTCAATCGCAGGGCCTCGGGAATGCCGGGGCCGTTGTCCTGGATCAACACCTCCACACCGTCTTCCCGGTTGCTGGTGACGATGCGGATTTCCTTCTCGTCGTGACCGGCCTCGGCCAGCGCCAGCAGGGCGTTCTCGATCAGGCGCATGAACATGCCCCGCAGCTGGTTGGGGCGTCCGTTGATGCTGTAGAGCACCGCCTGCGGCTGCCAGTCGATGGTCACCCCCTGGGAGAGAAAATCTTCAGTCATCAGCGTCAGCACATCGTGTAGCAGGGCATTGAGGTTCACGCTGGTTTCGGCTTCCTGCAGCTCGGTGGGTAAGGCGCTGCGCAGGTTCTCCATGGCCTGGTGGCCGGACGCCAGCACTTGGCCGAGTATCTCCCGCGTCCTGCTCGGATCGGCGCCGCGCTCAAGCATGCTAGCGGCAGCCTGAATCACGTTCAAAGGCGTTTGCAGTTGAAAAATGGCGCCGGAGAGCGCTTCCCGCATACCCTGTACGCGCTGCTGCTCGGCCAGCGAGGCGCGCAAATGATGCATTTTGACCCGCTCCATCTGGTGTTTTAGCGCGGTAATCTCGCTTGCGACCACCAGCAGGCAACGGCGGCCGGCCGAGGGGACGGAAAAATAGCTGCCCGCGGTGCTGTCGAACTCGTCCACCCAGGCGCCGGAGACCGAAAACCAGCGTGGCTCGACTTGGCCGGTCAGATCCAAGCGTACCTCCCGATTCCAAAATCCGCGGTTGTCGGCCGCCGCAGCCTTGAGATCCAACCCATCCTGTTCCAGCGCATCGAGAAACAAACCGGCCGGCTGAACGCCGTGTAAATCCGTGAACAGCTTCTTGTAGGCCTGGTTATCCAGAACCACTTGCCGTTCCGAATCGATCAACGCCACCAGCACCGGCGCCGAGTCCAAGACCGACTCGATCAGGGTCTTCTGGTGGCGGACCTGCTGCTCCAGCGCGTGCAGTTCGGTGACATCGCGGTGAATACCGAGAAAGTTGGTAATTTCGCCCTCGGCATCCAGCACCGGGGAGATATGCAGCTCCGCAAGGTAAGCCTCACCGTTGCTTCGCCGGTTGACCAAGGTGCCCCGCCAGCTTTGTTTTCCCGTGATGGTGGCCCACAAATCCCGGTAGACCTCGATGGGGGTCTGTTTGTGGGAGAGGACAGATTCGTTCTCCCCCAAGATCGCTTTGTGCTCAAAACCGGTCAAGGATTCAAAAGCCGGGTTCACGTACAAAATTCGGGCGCGTTTATCGGTGATGGAAATCGCCAACGGCGACTGCTGGACGATCTCATAGAAAAGCTGTGGCGACAGACCCGTTTGATTTCCGCTTTCGGCCATCTCGAATACCTTTATGACCTCGGAGGGCGGATTTTGGTTTCGATCTCGCGGCATGTTGTCATCGCGAGACTCGGCTTGTTTTTTGATCGTGCTTTTCTTGTTCGAGGAAGATTGCAACATGGCACCATCACTATCGAAATGGAATCCCCTATACGTAGAGAAACCCGCTGCAACAATCGTTCCTTAATTGTCGCCATCGCCCCTCCGTCGATCGGCTGGCGGGGGCGGCGGCCTCTGGATAGCGCCCTCCTGGTGACAATAATTGTATTCTTGTCAAATATTTACGGACCCCGTCAAGACATCCCGCCGCCCCAAAAATGCGGTCCGGGCGTAATGGCCACTTGGCCCGGTTCGTGAATGCGCGCACGCGCAACGCGCATGGGCCGCTAAAGCGCTGAACCACGATGTCGCGTTTGCTACAAAATCGCGGGCGACCCAATCCGCAATGTCGCAAAGACGACACACCGCCAACGGCGCCCTACCCACGCTCGTGATCGAGCGAACGATCGCTCACAGCCGGTCGGGGCCGGAACCGGCCGGTCTGTGGGCACGAATAAGATCCCGTTTTCAGACCACTATCACCGACCCGGCGCAGCCACACTGCGAAAGAACCCCCGGATTCCAACGCGCCCTTTGCCACAGCCAAACCCCATGCAAGCCGCTCCGAACGGCACTGGCACGGTTGATGCCTTTTTTATTTTCAACACGGGGAATGAATCGGTGAGCGAGAACGCCATGACCGAATACTTGCTACTCATATTGTCCACCGCTCTGGTCAACAACGTGGTGTTGGTGAAATTTCTGGGTTTGTGTCCATTCATGGGCGTGTCGAACAAGATCGACACCGCCTTGGGGATGGGCTTTGCCACCACCTTCGTGCTGACCCTGGCGGCAGCGTTCAGCTGGTTGATCGAATTCTACATTTTGCAGCCGCTGGCGGTGGGCTACTTGCGGATTCTGACGTTCATTTTGGTGATCGCGGCCGTGGTGCAGTTTACCGAACTGGCCATTCGCAAAATGTCTCCGGCGCTGTATCAGGTTTTGGGCATTTTTCTGCCACTGATCACCACCAATTGCGCCGTTTTGGGAGTGGCATTGCTGAATATTCAAGGCCAACACGCATTTCTCGAGAGCCTGCTTTACGGCTTCAGCGCGGCGCTGGGCTTCACGCTGGTGATGGTGATGTTCGCCGGCTTGCGCGAGCGCCTGGCACGCGCCCAGGTGCCGGCCACCTTCGCCGGTGCGCCGGTGGGCTTCGTGGTGGCCGGCTTGCTATCCATGGCCTTCATGGGCTTCTCCGGACTGACCACACACTAGGGATTCCGACCATGATCGCACCGCTGCTGAGCTTAATGGCGTTGGGTATCGTTCTCGGCGGGATATTGGGCGTCGCCGGGCGCTTTTTCAAAGTGGAAGCCAACCCTTTGGAAACCGAGATCGAGGCGATGTTGCCCGGCTCCCAGTGCGGCCAGTGCGGCTATCCCGGCTGCGGTCCGGCGGCTGCGGCGGTGGCTGAAGGCTCGGCACCGGTGACCCTCTGCCCCCCCGGTGGACGCAGCCTGGCCGAGGCCCTGGCCGCCAAGCTCGGTGTGTCAGTGGATCTTTCGGACATGGAAGATAAACCGCCGAGCTACGCCCATATCCGCGAAAGCCTGTGCATCGGCTGCACCAAGTGCTTCAAGCGCTGCCCCACCGACGCCATCGTCGGTGGCCCCAAACAGATTCACGCCGTGTTCCGGGATGCCTGCACCGGTTGCGAACAATGCTTTGAGGTTTGCCCCACTGAATGCATCGAGATGCGGCCGGTCGAACCGACGCTGCAGACCTGGTACTGGCCCAAACCTTCGGAAGTGGCCTGAGATGAAACTGTTCAAGATCCACGGTGGCGTGCACCTGGACGACCACAAAACCCTGACCGCCCGGCGGCCCATCGAGACCATGCCGCTGCCCGATTTGCTGCACGTACCGTTGCAGCAGCACATCGGCGCACCGGCCGTGCCCGTGGTCCGACGGGGCGAGCCGGTACTGAAAGGTCAATTGCTGGGACATAGCCAGGGCGGTATTTCCGCGCCGGTACACGCCCCCACCTCCGGCCGCATCATGGGCGTGGGCCACTACCCCGCCAACCATCCGTCCGGGCTGTCGGTACGAACCATTACCTTACAACCGGACGGCCAGGACCAGTGGCTGAACGACACCACCATCCCTATCGACCCGTTCAAATTGGCACCGGAAGAAATCGCCAACCGGGTAGCGGCCGCCGGAGTGGTGGGCATGGGCGGGGCAACGTTTCCTTCCGCCGTCAAACTGAACCTCCGCAGCCGCTACACCCTCGATACGCTGGTGATCAACGGCGCGGAGTGCGAGCCCTATCTCACCTGCGACGACCGGCTGATGCAGGAGCAAGCCGCTGAGGTGGTCGATGGCGTTCGGATCATCGCCCACACCTTGGGGATCGAGCGGATCATCATCGCCATCGAGAACAACAAGCCCGAGGCCCAAGCGGCCATGGCCACCGAAGTGGCGAAATTTGCCGGCATCGACATCGGCCGCCTGCCGGCCCGCTATCCCATGGGTTCGGAAAAGCACCTGGTGCAGACCGTCACCGGCCGGGAAACCCCCGCGCGCGGTCTCACCGCGGATATTGGCGTTGTGGTACACAACGTCGCTACGGCGCTGGCGGTGCATGATGCCATCCGCCTGGGACGGCCGCTGATCTCCCGCGTGGTCACCGTCACCGGCGGCGCGGTGCGATACCCGAAAAACCTGCGGGTGCTCATCGGCACAACGGTTCAAGCCTTGCTGGACCACTGCGGCGGTTTTACCGAAGCGCCGACCCGGATGATTAGCGGCGGCCCCATGATGGGTCAGCGCCTGCCCGGCACCCGGGTTCCCATCGTCAAAGGCAGCAACGGCGTGCTGGCCCTGGCCCGACGGGAAACCACCCAAGGCCCGGCCATGCCCTGTATCCGCTGCGCCAGCTGCGTAAATGCCTGTCCCTGCGGCCTGGTGCCGCTGGAGATGGCCAATTTTGCCCGTGCCGGCGATCTGGACGGCGCCATTGCCTACGGCCTGATGGATTGCATTTCCTGCGGCTCATGCGCCTATGTTTGCCCGTCAAATATCCCCTTGGTGCAGTTTTTCAACTATGCCAAAGGTGAGCTCACCGCCCGGCAACGCGCCGAACACAAACAGGCCGAAACCCGCCGCTTGGCGGAACTGCGCAGCGAACGTTTGGAGAAGCAAAAACAGGCCAAGCGCGAGGCCCTCAAACGCCGGCAGCAAGAGGCTGCCAAGGCCGATACCCCCGCAGCCGCCGAGGCCAAACAATAATGGAAAGCCGGCTGATCAGCGGCCCCCATGCCCACGCCCCCACCAGCGTCGGCCAGATCATGCAGCGGGTGATGGTGGCGCTGCTCCCGGCGACGGTGTTCGGCATTTGCATTTACGGCTGGCCGGCTTTGTACCTGCTCACGGTCACGCTGGCCGCGGCACTGTTTGCCGAAGCCCTGTGTCTGGCCATCGCCGGCAAGCCGCTGCGGCCTTACCTCACCGACGGCTCGGCCATCGTCACCGCGTGGCTGCTGGCCATGACACTGCCGCCCTGGGCACCGTGGTGGATCGGCGTTACCGGCGCTTTTATCGCCATCGTCATTGGCAAGCAGGTGTTCGGTGGCATCGGCCAAAACCTCTTCAACCCGGCCATGGTCGCCCGCGTGTCCCTGCTGGTGGCGTTCCCGCTGGAAATGACCGCCTTCATCAAGCCGGTGCCGCTCACGGATCGGGCCGCGCCGGGCCTGCTGCAAAGCCTGCAGATCACCTTCGGCCATCCGCCAACCCTCGACGCCGTCAGTGGCGCCACGGTGTTGAGTCACGTAAAAGCCGAGCTGGCCCGCGGGGTGTCCGTGGAAAGCGCCCTGGAACCGGTGTTCGACACCACCACCGCCCTGGTGGGCTATATGCCCGGCAGCCTGGGTGAAACGTCCGCGGTGTTGATTGCCCTGGGTGGGGCATTTTTGCTGCTGCGACGGGTCATCACCTGGCACATCCCGGTGGCCATGCTCGGCACGCTGGCGCTGCTGGCGACGATCTTCCATTGGCTGAACCCCGGCGAGTATGCCGGCCCGATGGTGCACTTGTTCTCCGGCGCGGCGGTGTTCGGCGCCTTTTTCATCGCCACCGATCTGGTGACCTCTCCGGTGACAGTCAAGGGACAACTGCTGTTCGGCGCCGGAACCGGCGCGTTGGTGTTCATCATCCGCAGTTGGGCTGGCTATCCCGAAGGTATGGGCTTCGCCATCATGCTGATGAACGCCTGCACCCCGCTGATCGATCACTACATCCGCCCGCGGGTGTACGGCCGCGACCGCCACGGCCAACCGCTGTTGTCGGAGCAAAAATCGGGCGCCGCCAAATGAACGGGGCACCCGGGCCGGCCGGTAGAAAGGGCATCGTCTACCAAACCCTGTTACTGGGCGGCGCAGCCGCGCTGGCGGCGGCGTTGTTGCTGGCGGGGAATCAGCTGACACGCTCGGCGATCGCCGAGCGTCAAGCAGAGGATTTGCGTCATTCCCTGGCCCAGGTGCTGCCACCGTCGCTGCACGACAACAACTTACTGGAAGACATTGTGGTTCTCACAGAAGCCACGGGAGAAAGCCTGACGGTCTACCGCGCCACTGTGGGCGGACGCACCACCGGCTATGCCTACCGCACCCGCGGCCAGGGTTTTTCCGGCACCATCGAGATCATCATGGGTATCGATCCACACGGCGAGGTTCTGGGTGCGCGGGTGCTGACCCATGCCGAAACGCCGGGCTTGGGCGACAAGATCGAGGTGGAAAAGAGCGACTGGATTACCCACTTCACCGGCCACTCGTTGGTGAACACCTCACCGAGCCAGTGGGGCGTTAAAAAAGACGGCGGCCAGTTCGACCAGTTCAGCGGCGCCACGGTCACCCCCCGGGCGGTGGTCAAGGCCGTGCATCAGGGCTTGCTGCTGTTCGAACGGCACCGCGACGAACTGGCCAACAGCGACCCTTCCACGAGTGAGCAGCCATGAGTGACTACAAACGCATCGCAACCGATGGCCTTTGGGGCAACAACATTGTTTTTTCCCAAAGCCTGGCGTTGTGCCCCTTGCTGGCCGTGACCGGGACCGCCACCAACGGTCTGGGCCTGGGGCTGGCCACCACCTTGGTGTTGGTGCTCTCGGGCACCCTGGTGGCGCTGACGCGGCGGCTGATCACCGCCGATGTGCGCATCCCGATTTTTGTGCTGATTATCGCCACCATCGTCACCTTGGTGGACATGGGCATGAACGCCTGGATGCACGACCTGCATAAGGTGCTGGGGTTGTTTATCCCGCTGATTGTCACCAACTGCGCCATCCTCGGCCGGGCGGAGTCGTTCGCCTCCAAGAACGACACATTGGCCGCCGCCACCGATGGGTTGATGATGGGCGCCGGTTTCACTCTGGCCCTGGTGGCCCTGGGCGCCACGCGGGAAGCGCTCGGCAGCGGCACCTTGTTTGCAAACGCCGAGCTGCTGTTGGGGGAGAGCCTGGCGTTTTTGGACTTGCGCGTGATCCCCGAGTACCGGGGATTTCTAGTGGCTATCCTGCCGCCGGGCGGTTTTCTGATGCTGGGTTTTTTGATGGCGGGCAAACGGCTTCTCGACCGCTCGCTCGATCGGCGCAACAAACGCACTCAGGCCATCGCCGGTGCCACGGCAGAACCCGTTTAGAGACGAGGTATCAGATGAATATCGGTGTCGCTTATGCGGATAAGTTCAACCAGGTTTGGCTCAAACTCGACGTACCCGACGGCAGTACGGTGCGGGACGCCATTGAAAAGTCCGGCATGCTGCGGCAGTTCCCGGAGATCGACCTGAGCCGACAGAAAGTCGGCATATTCGGCAAACTGGCCAAACTCGACGCTGTGTTGGAGGAAGGCATGCGGGTGGAAATCTACCGCGCCATCACCGCTGACCCCGAAACAGTGGAGCGGAGGGACCGGCCCTGAAGGCGCTGCCGAACAACGCGGCGGGGCCGGCCAGCGACGATGCCCGCCGATCGTATTACGCCATGCTGCGCACCCATACCGCCGCGGGCAGCAACCCGCTGGCGCTGGCGCAAATCGTCGCCAGCCACTGCGCGGGCGAAGGCGCTCTGCCGCCCTGGCTGGGTCTAGACGAAGTCACCGTGAACGCGCTATTCGACCGGTTTTTCCCCGGTTTGGAGGCGCCAGCCAAACTGGCCCAAGGTACCGCGCCGGACACCGCACGGGCCGCAGAACGGGCGGATTTACGCCGCTTACTGATGAACTACGGCGTAGACCAATCGCCCGAGACCGGCTGGATCGCCAGCTTGCTGGTGGACGGCTCCATGGGGCCGGATCATCTGTGGCGGGATTTGGGGCTGTGGAACCGCGGCGAGCTGAGCGCCCTGATCCAGCGGAACTTTCCCGAACTTTTCGCCCGCAACGAATACGACATGAAATGGAAAAAATTCTTCTATAAACAACTGTGTGATGAGGAAGGCATTTACACTTGTCGGGCGCCTTCCTGCGAATACTGCCCGAGCTACCTGGATTGTTACGGATCGGAAGAAGACTGAGCCTGCCCGCTAGGCAGCCGAGTTGACCGCTGCCGCCACAGAGGAAACCCCATGAGAATCGGTGTCCCCAAAGAGGTTAAACCCCAGGAGTTTCGCGTGGGCATCACCCCGGCAGGTGTGCACGTTTTAAGTGCCGCCGGACACAGCGTGTGGGTGGAGCGCGGGGCGGGACTGGGCATCGATTTCACGAACGAGATGTACGCCCAAGCGGGCGCGACGCTGGTGGACACCGCGGCGGAGGTCTACGACTGCCCCCTGGTGGTCAAGGTCAAAGAGCCGCAGGCGGAAGAGATCCCGCTGTTAAAAAAGGGTCAGATGCTGTTCACCTACCTGCATTTAGCCCCAGCGCCGGACCTGACGGCCGCGTTGCTCAAAGCGGGCATTGTCGGCATTGCCTACGAGACGGTCACCGATGACAATGGCGGGCTGCCGCTGCTCATCCCCATGAGCGAAATCGCCGGCCGGCTGGCTATCCAAGCCGGCGCCAGCGCCTTGGAAGTGACCCACGGCGGCCGTGGCGTTCTGCTGGGGGGCGTGCCGGGCGTTTCGCCGGCCGAGGTGGTGGTGATCGGCGGCGGAGTAGTAGGCACCCAAGCCGCGCGCATGGCCATGGGCCTGGGCGCGGACGTGACCATCCTGGACGTGTCCTTGAACCGGCTGCGGGTGCTGGACGACCTGTACGGCCCCCGCCTGAAAACCCGCTATGCCCACCCCTATGCCATACGCGAGCTGGCCGAACGGGCCGACTTGCTCATCGGCGCTGTTCTGCTGCCCGGCAAAAAAGCGCCCAAGCTCATCAACGTGGAACACATCCGCACCATGAAAGCCGGGGCCGTGCTGGTGGACGTGGCCATCGACCAAGGCGGCTGTGCCGAAACCTCGCACCCCACCACCCATGCCGAGCCCACCTTTCTGGTGGACGGCGTGGTGCATTACTGCGTGGCCAACATGCCCAGCGCCTGCGCCCGCACCTCCACCTTGGCGCTCACCAACGCCACCCTGCCGTATATCTCGCAACTGGCCGAAGCCGGCACCGATGCCCTCTCGCCCAAAAACCCCGGTTTGTTGAACGGACTGAACGTGTGCAGCGGAAACGTCACCCATCCCTCAGTCGCCAACAGCCTGGGTTATCCCTACCTGCCCCCCACCGAGGCCATCGCACTGATGAAAAAAGGCTTTTGAAACTCCCTACCCGCGATTCCGACCTCGCCTCGGGACCGCTACAACACCACTTAATTTGCCGATCTCACCCGGTTGCACAAAAACACCAACGCGATAAGAAGGCTGTGGCAATATTTTCAGCCGAGGGGGCGTGTCGGCCCAGTGGCGGGATTTGAATCGGGCTTTAAGGTTCGAATGGCGTCAGGGCTTGTCTTTTGCTTTTCTGCCGAGGGTTGCGGACACCACATAGACCGTGACCCCACTCATTGAGCATTCTTCGTCAGAAGCGAGGTTTTTGGTCAATACCGTTATTTTATCGCCCTCTTTGAAATAGAAGCTGACTTTGTGAATCTGCGTGTACAAACCATCGGCTCGTTCTTCCGACGCCAAACGTGCCACCTCGGTGCGTTCAAAGTCGATACGATCGTGAGTTAGAAAACCCGCATTTTTCAGATGAACGAATGCCATGCTGGCAGGCCACGACTCCACGCCATCACATCTCGGATGCGAGGCGCATCCCACCAACGGGACAAGCCAACCGAGCAACACAACCACTAGCCGCCTGGAATACCGATTCACGATTCGACAACCTCCAGTATTCGATCTTGGCTATTTCGACACTTTTTCTCTAACCGCCCGGGGCATTGTGATACATCCCTCGGAAGCGTCCCGGTCGAATGATCAACATGATCGACAACCGCCCTACCCGTCCTTGTCTGAACCAATAGACGAGCGCTGGATCTCTCACTCCAGAGGGTGACATAACCTTTGCGCGAGCCGGCCGGACGCATCCTTGAAGCGATTCTGTATCGAGGAGAACTGCCGCGTGGAGATGTCCCGGAACTGTTGGGGGCGAGTGACCGTCATTCCCGCCGTGTCGTCGCCGCCCTGGTCGAACGCGGCGTCGTCGTCTCGGAGAGTACGCGCGCACCGCTGCGCCTGGCCTTCCCGGCCAAACTGGCATCACGCTGGATGCCGGGACTTTTTCCGGAGCAACGCTAGATAGAAACTATATGGGGGCATGCCATGCTGATCTGGCGGAGGTCAACACCCACGCCGAGGTAAGGAAGAGACGCGGCGAGTGGAAATCAACAGGACGCCATTAGTAGTAAAGCGTTGAATAAATTATGCTTTTACGAGATACGCCAACGAAGTTTCTGCATGCCAGACTGTTGAATTTCAGTTGTTCGTTTTTCAAGGCGCGAGAAAGGCCTTTGAGGG